>CACZTG010000049.1 GCA_902783995.1 uncultured Ruminococcus sp.
CGAGCGTAAAAGCTTGCCCGCCGAAACCACGGTGATTTTGCCCTCTTTTCCGTCCATTTTCGATATCATTGTAACCTTTGCGACCGCGGCTATGCTTGCGAGCGCCTCGCCTCTGAAGCCGAGAGTAAGTATTGAATCAAGGTCCTCCGCGGAGGAAATTTTGCTTGTGGCGTGGCGTAAAAACGCCGTTTCCGTATCGTCCGGGTGAATACCGCAGCCGTTATCCGTTACCGAAAGCCTTTTAAGACCTCCGCCCGTTATTTCAACCGTAACGGAAGTCGCTCCGGCGTCAATGGAATTTTCGCAAAGCTCTTTTGCGACCGACGACGGTCTTTCGACCACTTCTCCCGCCGCAATCATATTCGCGAGCTGCGGGCTTAAAACCTTAACAAGCATATTATCCCTCCTTTTTCAGTATTTTCCGTTTTTTATTTTATCATTTTTTTCAGCTCATAAAGAAGGCTCATAGCCTCTATGGGCGTTATTGTGTCAATGTTGATTTTTCCGAGCCTTTCCTCAACCTCGCTTTTTTCGGCTCCCAGCGAAAGCTGTCCGCTTATTTCGCCGCTTCCGGCGCCGCCCGCTTTAACGGTGACTTTTCCGCCGTCCTTTTCGATGCCGGCAAGGACTTCCTTTGCCCTGTCCGTAACCGCCGCAGGTATGCCCGCAAGACGCGCGACCTCAATACCGTAGCTGTCGTCGGCGCTGCCTCTGATAATTTTCCGAAGAAAAATTATATCGTCGCCCCGTTTTTTGACGGATATCGTGTAATTTACAATGCCTTCCATCGTGTTTTCAAGCGATGTAAGCTCGTGATAATGTGTCGCGAAAAGAGTTTTCGCTCCGCATTTTTTTCTGTCGGCGGTATATTCAAGCACCGCCCACGCGATGGAAAGCCCGTCAAAGGTGCTTGTCCCTCTGCCGATTTCGTCATATATAATAAGGCTCTTTTTTGTAGCGTTTTTAAGAATATGCGCAACCTCGCTCATTTCCACCATAAAGGTACTTTGTCCCGATGAGAGGTCGTCCGAAGCGCCCACTCTTGTGAAAATTTTATCAACAACGCCTATCCTCGCGCTGCTTGCCGGCACAAAGCTGCCGACCTGCGCGAGAAGCGTTATCACCGCTGTCTGGCGCATATAAGTCGATTTTCCCGCCATATTGGGACCTGTTATTATGCAAAGCCTGTCGGAGCCTGAATTTAAATATGTATCGTTGGGCACAAACATTGTGTCCGTAAGCTTTTCAACAACCGGATGCCTGCCGTCCTTTATATCTATAACATCGGAAGTATCGACAATCGGCTTAACATATTTGTTTTTTACCGCCGCAGTCGCCAGCGTGTTAAGACAATCCGCTGTCGAAACCACCTTTGCCGTGCGCTGAAGGCGCTCGTGAGCGTCCGAAACACGGCTTCTTACCTCACAGAAAAGGTCGTATTCAAGCTGTGCCCTTTTTGTTTTGGCGTCAAGAATAAGCGTTTCAAGCTCTTTAAGCTTCGGCGTAATAAAGCGTTCGCCGTTTGTAAGTGTTTGCTTGCGGATATAATAATCCGGAACCTTGTCCTTGTTTGAATTGGATATTTCTATATAATAACCGAAAACATGGTTATATTTAACTTTAAGGTTTTTTATGCCTGTTTTTTCTCTTTCCTCGGCTTCGACCTGCGCAAGCCATTCTGCGCCACCGTTCTCGGCTTTTATATATTCGTCAAGCTGTTCGTTAAAGCCTTCTCTTATAATGCCGCCTTCCTTTATGGTAACGCCCGGCTCGTCAACGATTGCCGCGTTTATCAAAAGGCAGATATCATCAAGGGTGTCAAGCCTTGCGCAAAGCCCGACAAGAATTTTGCTCCGGCACAGGGAAAGCAGCTTTTTAAGCTGCGGAAGATACTCCGCCGACCTTCCTATTGCCTGGATTTCACGGGCATTCGCGCTTCCACAGACAACTCTCGCCGTAAGCCTTTCTATGTCACGGATTTTGCCGAGTACGTCCGCAAGACTGTCCCGAAGCTCCATAGATGCCGCAAGCTCCTCCACCCCCGAAAGCCTGTTGTTTATGGTAACGGGGTTTAAAAGCGGGTGTTCAAGCCAGAAGGTAAGCATTCTTGCCCCCATGGCGGTTGACGCCCTGCCGAGAGCGCCGAGCAGGCTTCCTTTGAGCTTTCCCGTATGCATATTTTTTGTTATTTCAAGGTTGC
>CACZTG010000050.1 GCA_902783995.1 uncultured Ruminococcus sp.
ACAAAAACAATATATTCATCTTTAAAAACAGAAGGAGAAAATGAAAATGTATAATCCAAAATCACTTGTCGCTGACGAATTTATAAACCACGAGGAAATTCTTGACACGCTTAAATACGCTGATGAAAATAAAAACAATATACCTCTTATTGACAGTATAATCGAAAAAGCGAAAAAAAGAAAAGGTCTTACGCACAGAGAAGCGTCTGTTCTTCTCGCCTGTGAAATGCCCGATAAAATTGCGGAAATTTATGACCTTGCGGAGAAAATAAAAAAGGATTTTTACGGCAACCGTATTGTTATTTTTGCTCCGCTTTACCTTTCAAATTACTGCGTGAACGGCTGCGTATATTGCCCGTATCATTTAAAAAACAAGCATATTCCGCGTAAAAAGCTTACGCAGGAGGAGGTTAAAGCCGAGGTTATAGCGCTTCAGGATATGGGGCATAAAAGGCTTGCGATAGAAGCGGGCGAAGACCCTGTAAACAACCCGATAGAATATATACTTGAATGTATAAAAACAATTTATTCCATTAAACATAAAAACGGCGCAATACGCAGAGTAAATGTAAATATAGCGGCAACGACCGTTGAAAATTACCGCAAGCTCAAAGAAGCAGGCATAGGAACATATATTTTGTTTCAGGAAACATATCATAAAGAGAGCTATTTAAAGCTTCATCCGACAGGTCCGAAGCATGATTACAACTATCACACAGAGGCTATGGACAGAGCCATGGAGGGCGGCATAGATGATGTCGGTCTGGGAGTTCTTTTCGGTCTGGAGCTTTACCGTTATGAGTTTGCGGGACTGCTTATGCATGCCGAACATCTTGAAGCTGTTCACGGAGTCGGTCCGCATACGATAAGCGTGCCGAGAATCAAGCGGGCGGACGATATTGACCCCAACGTTTTCGATAACGGAATAAGCGATGAAATTTTTGCTAAGCTTTGCGCGCTTATCAGAATAAGCGTTCCTTATACGGGTATGATTATATCAACACGTGAAAGTCAGAAAGTAAGAGAAGATGTCATACGTCTCGGCGTTTCGCAGATAAGCGGCGCTTCAAGGACCTCGGTAGGCGGTTACAGTGAGGAGTAACGTCCGCACGATACGGAGCAGTTTGATGTTTCCGACCAGCGCTCGCTTGATGAGGTTGTACGCTGGCTTATGGAAATGGGATATATTCCGTCTTTTTGTACTGCGTGTTACCGTGAAGGAAGAACGGGAGACCGCTTTATGAGCCTTTGCAAATCAGGGCAGATTCAAAATTGCTGTCACCCAAACGCCCTTATGACGCTTAAAGAATATCTTATGGACTACGCTTCGGAGGAAACGAAAAAAATTGGTGAAGCTTTAATCAGGGCTGAGCTCAACAATATTCCGAAAGAAAAGGTCAGAGAAATTTGCCGTGAACATCTTGAAAAAATAGAGAGCGGTATAAGAGATTTCAGATTTTAATATGATAGGAATGATGAAATATGAGTCTTAACGAGCTGCCGTCGGCGGAACGAATGCACATAGTTTTTTTCGGAAAGCGCAATGTCGGCAAATCAAGTATAATAAACGCTGTAACGGGACAGAATTTATCCATTGTTTCACCTGTTAAAGGAACAACCACCGACCCTGTAAAAAAAGCAATGGAGCTGCTTCCGCTCGGTCCTGTTGTGATTGTTGATACCGCGGGTATTGACGATGAGGGCGAGCTTGGCAAAATGCGTATAAAAAAGACTATGGAAGCATTAAATTACGCCGATATAGCTGTGCTTGTCACGGACGGCGAGCCGGGTAAATATGAAAAAGAGCTTACCGAAATTTTTAAAAAACAGAATGTTCCGTATATAATATGTTATAATAAAAATGATATTAAAAGTTATGATATAAAAAATGAAAATGAAATTTCCGTCAGCGCTGAAACGGGTGACGGAATAGACAGATTAAAAGAGCTTATCGGCAGGCTTGCCGTTAAAAAAACAAAGCCGCTTGTGTCGGACCTTATATCAAAAGGGGATACGGTGATTCTTGTCACACCGATTGACGAAGCGGCTCCAAAGGGAAGGCTTATTTTGCCGCAGCAAATGGTTCTGCGCGACGTGCTTGACAGTCACGCCGCGGCGCTTGTCTTGCAGGACGGTGAGCTTGAAATGGCACTTAACACGTTGTCCGCGCCGCCAAAGCTTGTTATATGCGACAGTCAGGTTTTCGCAAAGGTGGCGAAAATTGTTCCGGAAAGCATCTTTCTTACCTCGTTTTCAATTATTATGCTCCGTTACAAGCTCGGAATTAAGGCGGCAATTGACGGTTCAAGAGCGCTTGATGAGCTTAAAGACGGTGATAAAATACTTATTTCCGAGGGCTGTACCCACCACCGTCAATGCGGCGATATAGGCACCGTAAAGCTCCCGAAATGGATTGAGGATTTTTCTGGCAAAAAGCTACGGTTCGCTTTTACATCGGGCGGAGAATTTCCGGATAATTTAAAGGATTATTCTCTTGTTGTGCACTGCGGAGGCTGTATGTTAAATGAAAACGCTATGCGGGCAAGGGCGGAAATTTGCCGCAGCCAGGGAGTGCCGTTTACGAATTACGGAGTTGTGATTTCGAAAATTCACGGTATTTTGGACCGTTCGCTTGAGATTTTTAACGTTTAAATCTTTTTTAAAATAGATATTGACAACTTTATGAAACGGTGGTATAATATACGTAGTATTTAAAACTACCAAGAGTAATACTTAAAACTAAGAGGTGTAATATGAAAAAAAGAGATATGTCGTCGGACAGAATGTACACGGTAGGGGAAGAAATTTTTAATGCCGTAACACATGGTATAGGAGATTTAATAGCAATTGCGGCGCTTGTGCTGCTGATAGTTTTCGCGGTGCGTTACGGTGACGGCTGGTGTCTTGCAAGCGGTATTGTATATGGCGTAACACTGATTATACTTTATACAATGTCAACGCTTTATCATGCTATAACCCCAAAACGCGCGAAAAACGTTTTCAGGGTGTTTGACCATTGCTCTATTTTTTTGCTAATTGCGGGTACCTATACGCCGTACGCGCTCGTGACTTTAAGAACCGCGGATTACCACGGAATATCTCTCGGCTGGCTTATTTTCGGCATAATATGGGGGCTGGCGCTTATAGGAATACTTTTCGCGGCACTTAGAAAGTCAATCAAATGGCTGGAGCTTCCGCTTTATGTTATTATGGGATGGATTATAATTTTTTCGTTTGATGACCTCGTACGCCTTCTTCCGCAAAACGGGCTTATACTCCTCATTACGGGAGGCATTGTTTATACAATCGGAGTTATTTTTTTTATTCTCCATAAATATGAATATATGCATTCGATTTTCCATCTGTTTATTTTAGCGGGAAGCGTATTGCAATTTTTTTCGGTGTTGCTTTATGTATTTCCTGTTTTAAGATAGGCTTTTTTAAAAAAAATTAAAAAAAATAAAAAAAGTGCTTGACAAGGGTGAAAAAAAGTGGTATAATAATAAAGCTGTCGCAAAACCGGTAAGGTTGAGCGGGAGCAATGGTCTTTGAAAATTAAACAGTATGTGAA
>CACZTG010000051.1 GCA_902783995.1 uncultured Ruminococcus sp.
GCAAGAGCGTTTATGCTTGCTTCGTGGGCGGGAGCTATGACAACGTGGATTTCGCCGTCACTTTTCGGCAGCGACGCAATGTCCTCCGCAACGCCGCTTTCTATTCTTAAAGCGGGAGGAGAAAAGCTTTCCGAAATGCCTCATATTTCAAAGCTTATTATGGGCGATGTGGGCGGCTGCATTGGCGAAACCTCGGCTTTGCTTCTTGCGATAGGCGGTCTTTACCTGCTTATGAGAGGCGTTATTAAAATGCGTACACCGCTCAGCTTTATTTTGACTGTCGGCATATGTATGTTTATTTTCGGCAGCGGTGAAGGCTTTATGGGAAGGCTTTATTTTGCCGGGCTTGAAATTTTCTCCGGAGGACTTTTCCTTGGAGCAATCTTTATGGCAACCGATTACACAACTTCTCCCACAACTCCGAAAGGACAGGTCATTATGGGAATAGGCTGCGGACTTCTTACAACGCTTATAAGGCTTAAAGGAGGATATCCGGAGGGCGTGAGTTACTCGATACTTCTTATGAATATTTTAACGCCGCTTATTGACAGATATACCGCTCCGACAGTTTTCGGAACAGGCGAGAATAAAAAAGAAAAATTTGAAAATAAGGTTATTGAGCTTGCAAATAAAAAGAAAGCAAAAAAGGAGGCACAGGAAAATGAACAGCATTAAAGAACCGCTTAAGCTTGGCGGTATTCTTGGCGCAATAGCCCTTGTGCTTGCCATTCTTCTTTCGTATGTAAACAGCATTACCGCTGAAAAAATCGACGCGGTAAACGCGCAGGCTGTTCAGGACGGCTTGCGCGAGGTAATGCCGGAAGCGAAACAGTTTGTGCTTATGGACGGAAGCGTTAATGACAACAGCTACGGCATAGAGGTTTCGGATGTCTATATAGCTATGGATAACGATGAACACGTTATCGGTTACTGCGCCACGGCGCTGCCAAACGGCTATGGAGGAAAGGTTGAAACTATTGTCGGAATGAATATGGACGCTGTTATTACAGGCGTAAAGGTAACAAACAATATGTCCGAAACGCCGGGGCTTGGCGCGAAAGCGACAAAAAAGGAAAATTATACATATCAGTTTGAAGGTAAAACGGCTCCGCTTGCCGTAAAAAAGGACGGCGGAGAAATTGACGCCATTACAAGTGCAACAATTACTTCGAGAGCCGTTGTAAGCGGCGTCAATGCGGCGGTTGAGGTTATGAAGGCAAACAATATTTTCGGAAGTTATATTGACAGCAATGAAATAATTGACGGAAAATATGTAATGCCGGCAGAAAAGCCGGAGCCGGAACAGCCGGAGGAAGGCGAAGAAGCTGCGGAAGCCTCGGAGAATGCCGAGGGTGGAGAGCAAACCGAAGAACAAACGGAGGTGCGGGGAAATGAGTAAAATAGGAATATTTTTTAACGGTCTTTTTAAGGAAAATCCGTCGTTTGTACAAATTCTCGGTATGTGTCCGCTGCTTGCGGTAAGCACATCTATGTCGAACGCGATAGGTATGGGGCTTACAGCGACTGTTGTGCTTATGTGCTCAAATGCGGTTATCTCTCTTTTAAGAAAGCTGATACCGTCAAAAATCCGAATAGCGTCGTACATAATTATTATTGCCGCTTTTGTAACCATGATGCAGATGCTTTTAAAAGCGTATGTGCCGGCTCTTGACAAGGCGCTCGGAGTTTTTATTCCGCTTATTGTCGTAAACTGTATTATACTTGCAAGGGCAGAGGCGTTTGCTTCAAAGAACGGTATCATTGATTCGATTTTTGACGGCGCGGGAATGGGACTCGGCTTTACGCTCGGACTTTCCACGCTTGCAGCGATACGTGAAATTTTAGGAGCCGGTCAGTTTTTCGGAATTGACCTTTTCGGTAAAAATTTTCAGGGAATTAATCTTATGATTATGGCGCCCGGCGGTTTTTTGACGCTTGGGATTGTTATAGGAATAATACAGCTTATAAGAATTAAAGGGGGTAAAAACTGATGGCAAATTTATTTGTAATTGC
>CACZTG010000052.1 GCA_902783995.1 uncultured Ruminococcus sp.
TACTCCGCCGACCTTCCTATTGCCTGAATTTCACGGGCATTCGCGCTGCCGCATACAACTCTCGCCGTAAGCCTTTCTATGTCACGGATTTTGCCAAGCACATCGGCAAGGCTGTCACGAAGCTCCATAGACGCCGTAAGCTCCTCTACACCCGAAAGCCTGTTATTTACGGTAACGGGATTTAAAAGCGGGTGCTCAAGCCAGAAGGTAAGCATTCTCGAACCCATGGCGGTCGATGCCCTTCCGAGAGCGCCGAGCAGGCTTCCTTTGAGCTTTCCCGTATGCATATTTTTTGTTATTTCAAGGTTGCGCCTCGAATTAACGTCAATGTCCATATATTCCTCAATCTTATAATACCGGACTTCGTTTATATGATTAATGGTTGTTTTCTGTGTTTTTATTATGTACGCGAGCGCGCCTCCGACGGCGTTTACGCTCGGCGCGTCTTTCTTTAAGCCCAGCTCCTCCGCCGTTTTGCCAAACTGCCTGTTTATAATTTCAAGGTCGTTTTCCGTATCAAACTCATCGGGTTCGCCCCGTGAAACATAACAGCTGTATTTGTCCTTCGCAAGACCGTAAAGTGTTTTGTCCGCCGCTGCCGCAGGAGCAAAATATACCTCCGACGGCGAAAATCTCGCCATTTCCGACTCAAAGCAGTTATAAATATCTTTTTCAATATCTGTACAGTAAAGCTCTCCCGTCGAATAATCTATAAAAACAATACCAAGTTTTTTCCCGTTTTTATGTACGCCCATCAGAAAATTATTTTCCGTAATTTCCGCTCCGCTTTCGTCCATAAGCGTGCCGGGCGTTATAACCTTTATTACCTCACGGCGCACAATGCCTTTCGCCTTTGCCGGGTCCTCCGTCTGCTCGCATATCGCAACCTTATAACCTCTTTCAATAAGCCTCGGAATATAGTTGTTTACACTGTGAAACGGTATGCCGCACATGGGCGCGCGCTCCTCCTGACCGCAATCCTTGCCTGTCAGGGTAAGTTCAAGCTCTTTTGACGCCGTAACGGCGTCCTCAAAAAACATCTCATAAAAATCACCGAGTCTGTAAAACAAAATGCAATCTTCATATTGCTCTTTTGTTTCAAGATACTGGCGCATCATGGGAGTGTAGCCCTCTTTGTTTCTCATAAAGGTTTCCTCATTCTTGAATGTTTTTAATGACAGCCGCCGCAGGACGAGCAATTACCGCCGCAGCCGCTTTCCGCTTCGTCTGTTTCGCCCGTTACGTAGTAGCGGATTATGCTGTTTGTTTTCGCGAGAATATCCTCAACCTTTTTCTTTGCGGCAAGATATTCGCTTATAACGGGAAAACGTGACACCTCTTCATATTTCGCGCCAAGCCGCTTTCTTATATCAAGCATTTCGGCAGGCGTGATTTTTTCGTCCTTTGCTTTTAACGCGAGGCTTTCACGCAGCTCGTTATATTCCGCCGTAACCTTTTGAGCCTCCGCATCGGACTGATACTCAATTTCTTTTTTTAAATATTCCTTCATTTCTTCGCTGTCACGAATCGCTTCGCCCAGAATTTTCGCTTTTTCTATTATTTCGTCCATATTTAAACAATCTGTCCTTTCATATACCATGTCCTTGCGGACTCTATTTTAACATTTACAATCTGCCCTATCAGCTCTTTGCCGCCCTCAAAATGAACGAGCTTGAACCCGTCCGTATGCCCTGTCAAAAAGCGCTCGTCCTCTTTGCTCACGCCTTCGGCAAGCACGGGGAAAACTTTTCCTTCGCAGGCGGTTGTTTTTTCAAGTGTTATGGCGTTCTGCACCTCCAAAAGCCTTTCAAAGCGCGCCTGTTTTTCGTCGTGAGAGGCAAAATCCTCCATCTTCGCGGCAGGCGTCCCTTCACGTGGAGAGAAAATAAACGAAAAAATCCCGTCAAAGCGTACTTTTTCAAGCACAGACAGCGTTTCCTCAAAATCCTCCTCCGTTTCCCCGGGAAACCCGACAATAATATCCGTGGTCAGCGCAACGCCCGGCACCGCCGCTTTTATTCTGTCAACCAAAGAGAGAAAGCTCTCTTTTGTGTATTTGCGGTTCATAAGCTTTAAAATCCTGCTGCTGCCCGATTGAAGCGCAAGATGTATGTGCTTGCA
>CACZTG010000053.1 GCA_902783995.1 uncultured Ruminococcus sp.
AACATGGACTTCACCTCTGTACATATCAATGACATAGGATAAAATCTGAAAAGTATAAAAAGAGATTCCGAGAGGCAACGCAAAACCTCGGAAAGAAAAATCCGTTCCGAAAAGGTAATTTACGTTTGAAACAAAAAAGCCGCTGTATTTAAAAAGACCGAGCGAGCCAAGACAAAGAACAAGAGCGCCGATAAGAAAGACACGTTTTTTCGGCTTGTTATCACCGCAATTATCAATTAAAATTCCGCTTAAATAGCCGACAAATGCGGTAGCAACAAGAAGTAGGACGAGCTTAGGCTCGCCCCATGCATAAAAAACCAGTGATGCTATAACAAGAATAACGTTTTTATAGTTTATATTTTTATTTAAATTATACAGCACGAGAACTGTCGGAAGAAAAATCCCCAAAAACAGTAAGCTTGAAAAAACCATAAAAGCAGCCGTTCCTTTCTGTTGTGAAGGTAAAACTATTTTGTCATATCAAGAATAGCTTGCCTGATACCTCCCGATGAAATTGCTCCCGGATAATTTATCATAATGAGGTCGTTGCATTTTACCTTATCACAAAAGGTTTTAATATTAAACTTCTGATAATATTTACCGCCAAAGCCGTTAAACTTTCTCGGGTCAATAACATAAACCATTTTATAGTTGTTAAGTGCCCAGGTCGCGAAAGCGTTTCCGTAAGATTCCTTAACGATAACGGCAACCTCATTTGACGGCGCGTCCGTATAAAATACGGTAACGGGACCGTCGCCTCCGATAAACGCCATATATGAAGCGGAAGCGGTGTTCACCGCTTTTACTGTACGGAGCGTTTTTGTCATATTCATATCTTCATAAACAGTACCGACAGTCGCGTATTTTGGAATAAACCGCTCAACCGTTTCACTGTTCGCGCGCAGTATGCTTTCCGCAGCCGTGCCTCTTGCAAAACCCGCAAGCGAGCCTACAAAACCGTAGCCCGGTTTATTTTCAAATTCACTGATATCCGGTACACTGACTCCCTTTAAAGCCATAAAATCCTTATAAACCCAATATGCGCCGCGCTGTGTCCAATGGTGGTCAGTCTTAAAATAAAGCTTTTCACCTGCGTGGTTATAAAGAGCTGAAACGGCATTTACCGGTATAACGCTTTCATCAAGATTTTTATATATTTCTCTTATGCCCGCAGTCTGATTGATTTTCATTCTTTCGGGAGCGTAAAATTCTGCCGCTGTCGGAACCGCTATATTATATACCTGAACATTCGGAACCGCCTTTGCGACGCTGTTTATAACAGCAGCATATACCTGAGCATTATAATTATTGATGCCGAGAAATTCCATACCGAAGCCGTCTATTACGGTTACTCCGCCTCCTGCCGCGACACTTGAGCCGACGAGACGGTAATCATCGCCTATTATTGTGTTTTCAAGAAGGTCACGTTTAATGCGCAGTTTAAAATCTCCGTTTGCGAAAACCCTGCCGCCCGCAATTTTTTCGAGCATTGAACCGCTGATGTAAAGAGCATTATCAAGAACAAGAGAAGGCAAATCGAAAAGATATTCGGTTTCGTTTACCCAGATATTGTTTTTGCCACTTATAATATAGTCTGTTTCATCATTTTTTATGCAGACAAGAGCGCCTATATCATCTTTCCAGCCGAGCTTAAAGCCAAGCTGCGGCAAGATATCATCGGCGGAAACATATATGTCTTTTCCGTATCTGAAGGGAGCTTCTTTAAGTTTCGCTTCTTTTCCGTTATTATCCCATTTATTACTTTCTCCCTCAAACGAAAGCTCAACATATTCCTGCGGTTTGCTGTAGGCGTCCGTATCGTATCCTGTAATTTCGTTAATAAGCGTTTCGCTTATACAGGTTATACCGTCACGCATAATTGTACGTAGCTTTAATGTTTTTTCAGAGCCGTTTTTTATATATTTATCACTTTCGGGGAAAATTTTATATTCGTTATTGCCTTTAACGCAAACGATGGCTTTCAGGTTTTCGTCCCAGCCCATTGTGACGCCGCACGGAGGCAAGACATCGTCAATCGGAAGATATATATCGCCTCTGAAGGTAAAAGGAGACCTCGAAAGCCGTATATCACTGCCCGAAACGCTGCATATACCACCATCTTTTATTATAATTTTTGCGCTGCTTCCGGCAGATAAAATAAGAACGACAAGCAGAAGAAAAACAACCGTGCAAACTATATAGACTCTTTTTTTATCCCTGACACGAATTTTCATTCAATACTCTCTCCAAACAGATAAATTATTACAATATATTCCTTTTTTTTACATTATATCACAGTGCAATTTAAAAGTCAACAGTTTATAATCAAACTTTTTATGATAAAAAATTTTTTTAGGTATTGACAAAAAAACAAAATTGGTTTATAATATATATTGTTTTGCTGATATAGCTCAGTAGGTAGAGCGCATCCTTGGTAAGGATGAGGTCTCGGGTTCGATCCCCGATATTAGCTCCACGTCGGAACGGACGAAAGCTTCGTTCCGATTTTTGTTTGCACAAAAATCAGTTACCGCGCCGCCGCTGCTCCTTTTCCGGAAAAAGGTCACAACGGTTTCCGCTCTCACTTATAAAGATAAAATCCCTTACCTTTAATTCGCTGTGATTCCGCAAAGACAATAAACGCTTTTTCGTCTATATCAAGGATTCTTCTTTGAAAAATATCGGATTCGCTTTCTTTGAGCGCGCAAAAAAGCATCTTTTTTTTATCACCCGTATAGGCACCTACAACATCTATAACCGTCACGCCTCTAATGTAGCTTGTAACAAGCTTTTTCGCTATTTCATCACCCTTTTCGGTTATAACAAACGCAAGCCGTGAAATGTTGAAGCTGCCTATTATGTAATCAATAGTGTAGCTTGATATAAAAAGTGTCAGTATGCCAAACAGAGTAAGTTCAAAATTTTTGAATACGGCGAGAGAAACAAGAATTATAATTCCGTCAACAGCAAGCAGCAGCCGGCCTATCGGGACGGTTTTAAACTTATGCTGCACAAGTCTGCCGATTATATCCGTTCCGCCGGTTGAAGCTCCCGCAGCAAAGCTTATACCTATGCCCATACCGTATATTCCGCCGCCAAAAACGCAGGCAATAAGCGTATTTTCCGTATAAAAAGGAATATATGAAAAAAGCTGCGTAAAAAGCGAGAGAAGCGTGGCTCCAAAAAGAGTTTTTAAAGTGAAGTTTTTGCCGAGTATTTTTAAGCCTGTAATAAGAAGCAATATATTTGACAAAAAAATCGTAATACCCGGTTGGACAGAAAATTTATGATAAAGTACCGTGGCTATGCCCGAAACACCTCCGCCGACAATTTTATTGGGCGTCAGAAAAACTCCGATAGCAAAGCCTGTAAGCATAGTACCGAAAAATGTAAATAAAAGCGATTTTCTCTTTGTCATTTTTTTTCCTTTCATTATGCCGATTATAACCTAATTGCAGAGAACATTGCCACGATTTCAAAAAACCTGTTTTTAAGAATGTAATTATAAAAACCCCGTTGCATACAGTCAACGGGGTTAAAAAAATTACAGTTCTATTCCGTTATCTTCAACAAATTTTACAATATCGCCTACGGTTTTTACAGATTCAAGCGCTTCGTCGGGGATTTCGAGATTAAACTCATCCTCAAGTGACATCACAAGGTCAACAAGCGCAAGTGAATCCGCGCCGAGGTCATCTTTAATTGATGATTCCGGGGTTATGGAATTTTCCTCAATCATAAGCTCACTCGCTATGATTTTTCTTATTTTTTCAAACATTTTACAATCTTTCCTTTCAAGGTTTTATTTTTTATCCGCATAGCCGGATTTTATTACATTTTTTAAAAACAGTTTCATATCTGCAGGTATTCTGTAACTTTCGGCTGCTTTTTGTACAGCTTTTTTCGCTACGGCATAGCCGAGCTTTTTTTCGGTGATATAGGGCAAAGCGCTTTCATGCTGTTTAAAGAGTGCTGTTGCAAAATACCATGCCTGCATCATTTGTATATAGTATTCATCTGAGCTTATTTCCGCAACTTTCCGCATATATTCGGGCTTAAAATAATCGTCCAGAAACAAATCCATTAAAATACCTATGGCATACCGTACGGTATATGTTTTACCGCTTTCAATCCAGACAAATATTTTGTTAAGAAGAATATTGCGTTTTTCTTCCGAAGAAACCGCTTTTTTAAAAGCTTTGGGTCTGAAACAATCACAGGTTGCCCAGTTGTTGATATACGGTAAAAAACTGTCTGTTTCCGAAAGAACAAAGCTAAAATCCTTCATTTCGGAAAGAATAAAAGCGTGGAGGTTATTTTCCTCATAAAAATTATGCGGCAAAGCCTTTAAAAAACACAAATATTCGTTTGTTTTGATATATTCCTTCGCAAATTTTCGGAGAACAGGCGTCCTTATACCGATAATGTCCGCTTTATCAACGGTCGGCATAAGACGGCTGTGAAATTCACGGTAGTCTTTATCCTGCAAAGCAAAAAGCTGTTTTTGTAAATTTGTCATTTTCTTTACCCAATCTGCGTTCCGCTCGGCATATCTCCGTCCGTCGTTAAAAGCGTAAGATTTTTTTCGTCCGCCGCCGCAAGAAGCATACCGTTTGACTC
>CACZTG010000054.1 GCA_902783995.1 uncultured Ruminococcus sp.
ACCGCCGTTTGAAAGCTCAATAAGCATACATTCGTTTGAAAACGGGTTATTATAATCGTTTTGTCCGTCCGTACCGTAAATATCCGTTCTTTCGCTTCCCTTAAAGCCCATAGCCACAACTCTTTTTGCATATACGCCGGGCATTGCAGAAAGAATCATGGACGTTGAATGTGAAGGATAGAAGAAAGGAGGTATTCCGGCATATTTTTTCCAGTCCTCGCCGCCGGAGCTTCTGAAGCTCATTTCCATATTTCTTATATCATGATTGTACTGCGCCTCACCGAAGGTAAATCTTCCGAAAGTACCTTTTGCGAATTCCGTGCGGCAGAAGCACGCAGGCGCGCGGTAGAAGCCTGTTTCACCCATTGAATAGGTAAGTCTTGTTTCTCTTACAAGCCTTTCTATTTCTTTTATTTCATCAACGTTTATGGCGCAGGGAACAGAGCTGTAAACATGTTTACCTGCTTTGAGCGCTCTTATTACCATATTGCCGTGAGTGTAGCGCTGTGTAAATACGGCTACGGCGTTAATTTCTTTTGATGCAAGTATTTCTTCATAGGTATCTATAATTTTAACATCAAAGTCTTTTGCGAATTTTTCGGCGCGCTCTCTTTTTAAATCGCACACATAAACTTCCTCAACGATAGGGTCTGCTTTAAAAAGCGGAACAAAAAACGGACTGAATCTGCCGCAACCCACTACTGCAATTTTCATTTTCTCTTTCATTTTATTTACTCTCCTTTTTTGATTTGTTTTGTTGCCGGTTTATTTGTTTAACTGTCTTTATTGATTATAGCATTTATTTGTAATGTAATGTTTAAAATAATAAAGAATAAATATAAGAAAACAAACTTTTTTATACGGTAAAAATTTTGTTCCGTACAAAATATTTTGTTTTTGTAAAGCCTTTCGGTTTTTTAGTTTCTTTTTTATTTTCTATTGACAAGTTTCAATTTATTTGTTATACTGTCAATATATCATTTAAACGCAAATAACTAATTGTGAGGTGTAAAATGAAAGTTAAAAAAATTGATGTGGTATCAAACACACATTGGGACAGGGAATTTCGTTTCAGTTTTGAAAAAACGAGGCATAATCTTCTTGTTATGCTTGATACAACGCTTGATATTTTAGAGAGTGATAAAAATTATCACTCTTTTACAATGGACGGACATTCAATAATGATAGATGACTATCTTGAAATGCGTCCCGAAAGGCGTGAGCAGGTTGAAAGACTTGTACGCGAGGGCAGACTCATAATAGGTCCGTACTATACTCTGCCCGAAGAATTTACGATTTCTCATGAAGCATTAATACGTAACCTTATGTTCGGTCACGAAACCGTAGCAAAATATGGCGGTAAAGTACCTGATGTCGCATATACTCCCTCAAGCTGGGGACAGACAGGACAGCTTCCGCAGATACTTTCCGATTTCGGCATAAAATATATGATGTTTTACCGCGGCATATCACACCATGAAGCGCCTGCCGAATATATATGGAAAGCGCCCGACGGCACAGAGGTTTTGGCGAGCCGCTTTGCTCTTTATTGCAGATATAACTGGTATTATCAGGTACACAGAAGTGTATCGAGAAACCGTGTGTGGAGCAAGGACTATAAATGGGGCGAATTTGACGAAGCACCATTCCGTCGTGCCGACGGCTTTGTAGGTCCGTCAATAAATTATGACTTAAAAGCTCCCGTAGCGAATTACAATAAGAACAACCTTAAAAAAGCGATTCTCGATATGCTTGAAGAAGAAAAGGGACATTTTACAACACCGGTATTTTTAGGAATGAACGGTCATGATATTTCAGTCGGTTTTCCGAGAGAAAGTGAGGTTATAAAAGACGCGAAGGAGCTTTTTGAAGGCAAAATAGAGATAGAGCATACTAACCTTGAGGGCTTTTGGAAGGATGCGGAAAAATATCTTGACAAAGATAAAATGACAGTGCTTACAGGTGAGCGCCGTTCATATCTTAAAGAGGGCAAATGGACATATCTTTTCCCCGGAACAATATCCGCAAGAACATATTTAAAGCAGGCTGATTTTAACGCATACACAGAGCTTACGTATTTTGCGGAGCCGCTTAACGCGGTTGCGGGCAATGACTCGGAGCTGTATTTGAAAAGAGGCTGGAGATATCTTTTGTCAAACCACAGCCACGACGCAAACGGCGGCTGCGCGCCCGACTGTGTATGTAAAGATATGGAATATCGCTATCGCAAAGCCCGTGACATAGGAGAAATTGTTACTGAGGACGCAATGACGCATATTTCAAAAAATCTTTCCCCAAAAGGGCAAAAAGAGGATATAGTGCAGCTTGTTGTGTATAACACACTTCCATATAAGCGCGATATTATCGTTCCTCTTGATATTGAAGTGCCGGACGCGCTCGGTAAGGGCATAGAGATAGACGGCGTAAAGCTTCAGATTATTCAAAGTGAAAAATCGAGTATTTTTGTTGATAATATCTGGGAAGTGCCGACAATACTCGATAGCTTTCATCACAGAGTATATGCTGAGATTAAAAACGTTCCGGCAATGGGGTATAAGACTTATGAAATAAAGGGAAACCCTTATAAAATGCAGAAAAAACCGGGTATAGCTATGGGTAATGTGCTTGAAAACTCAAAGATAAGGGCTACGGTAAACTCTGACGGTACCGTAGATGTGCTTTACAAGGTAACGGGCAAGGAATATAAGGGACTTAATTTCTACACTTCACAGGGAGAGGTTGGAAATGCATGGAAGCATGAAAGTCCCGAATTTGACAGAAAATATTCAAGCACAGGCACTTGTCACAGGATATATGTTGCAGAAAGCGGAGAATTAAGCGGTACGATAGTAACAGAATGTGAATTTGAAGTACCTGAAAGCTGTGAAAAAAATCCGAGTGATATTTATACAAAGCTGCCGATTAAAACAAGCTTTACACTTGAAAAGGACGCCGACTTCATAAAAGTCAAGGTTGAACTTGACAACAGAGCAAAGGATCACTGGTTAAGGGTTAATTTCCCGACGGAAATAAAGACGGAGTACTCTTATTCTGACAGCCATTTTGACATTGTAAAAAGAAATATAAAAGTACCCGACTCCACCGGTTGGGTAGAACAAGCCTTCGGTATGCAGCCGCTTCGCACATTTGCGGCGGTAACAGACGGTGAGAACGGTTTTGCCGTTATGCCGAAGGGACTTTTTGAGTATGAAGTTTTTGACGATATGACAATGGCGCTGACACTGATAAGAGCTTGCCGTATTAAGCTTGCCGTATCGGAGGAAAAAGTGACAGAGCTTGAGGATGAAGGCGTACAGTGTCCCGGAAAGAGAACCTTTGAATATGCAATGTATTTTAACAAAGGCACAATATCATCTCTTCCAAGTGAAGCGGCGGAAATATTTGCACCTGTCCGCTGCGCTGTATGCGGCAGAGGTAAAGGCGAGCTTCCCCTCCAGAAAAGCCTGTTTTCCGTTGATAACAAAAACGTCCACGTTACGGCGGTAAAAAGGGCGGAGGATTTTGACGGCATTATCGTGAGATATTATAATCCGACAGACGAAATTCAGAAGGTTATAATAAACGCCGAAGGAAAACAGTATAAATGCAAGCTTGATGAAAGCATAGAGGGTGAATATACGGGAACAGCGAAGCCAAAGGAAATAGTTACTGTGAGGATAAAAAACTAATATGGAAAAGAAATTTATATCGGCAACAAAAGAGCGCTGTTCTTTTGAACAACATATACCGGCGCCGTATTTGAGAAAAACTTTTGAGCTTGATTTTATCCCCGATAACGCTGATATCTCAATATGCGGACTGGGCTTTTATGTTCTTTATATAAACGGTATAAATATAACTAAGGGCTTTTTGGCTCCGTATATCAGTAATCCCGACCATATATGCTATTATGATACATATGATATTAAGAATTATTTAGTCAGCGGAGAAAACGTTATAGGCTTGATTTTGGGAAACGGATTTATAAATCCGTTCGGCGGAGCTGTCTGGGACTTTGATAAGGCAGTTTGGAGAAATGCTCCGTGTGTAGCGTTGGAGCTTACTGTTTCAAATACTGAAAAATCCATTTTTATAGAAGCTGATACAAGCTTTAAAGTTAAATCGTCACCTATTATCTTTGATGAGCTGAGACTTGGTGAGTATTACGATGCGAACAAAGAAATACCCGATTGGAATAAAGCCGGATTTGATGACAGCGGCTGGGATAACGCGATTCCGGCTCCCGCGCCGAGAGGCTTTTTAAGAAATGGTATTGCCGAGCCTGTTAATGTTACAAAAGAAATCAAGCCGGTGCGGATATTAAAGCAGGATAATGATTTCATATATGATTTTGGTGAAAACAATGCCGGAGTTTGTACTTTAAAAATCAGCGCTGAAAAGGGACAGAGAATTGAACTATGGCACGGTGAAGAACTGAAAGACGGAAAATTTGACAATGCAAGCGTTATTTTTGACAGACCGGAAACTCGGTTTTATAAAGAATACGGTCAGAAAGATGTCTATATCGCAAAAGGAGAAGGTGTGGAAGAATATACTCCCGTCTTCACATATCACGGGTTCAGGTATGCTCTTGTGAAAGGAATAACCGAAGAACAGGCAACGACGGAATTGCTTACATATAAAGTGATGAGTTCAGACCTGAAAACCATCGGAGGTTTTAAGTGCAGCGATGAAACGGCAAATACACTTTTTGAAATGGTAAAACGCTCGGACATTTCAAACTTTTATTATTTTCCTACGGACTGTCCGCACCGTGAAAAAAACGGATGGACAGGTGACGCTTCCATGTCGGCACCGCATACTGTTCTGTTGTTTGATGTTTCAAACAGTTGGAGAGAATGGCTTAACAACATAAGGGCCGCGCAGGCTGAAAACGGGAAGCTTCCGGGAATTATTCCAACTTATGATTGGGGATATAACCGCGGGAACGGTCCTGCATGGGACAGTGTTTTGTTTAATATTCCTTACCAGTTGTATAAAATGCGCGGTAACACTGATGTTATTTTTGAAAACGCTGATGCGATGATGCGCTATCTGAATTATATTATTAAAAGACGAAATGAAGACGGCACAGTATCAATAGGTCTCGGAGATTGGCTGCCTGTAGGCAAAGAGGCAAAAGATTATGATGTTCCTTTAGCGTTCACGGATTCAATAATGGTTATGGATATGGCGGGAAAAGCTCGCGAAATGTTCAGAGCTGTCGGCTTTGAACATCAGGCAAATTTCGCGGATGAAATTTACCGGGATTTCAGAAACACAATAAGAGAAATGCTGATAGATAAAAATACATTATCTGTCAAGGGCGACTGTCAATCCGGTCAGGCAATGGCTTTGTACTATGGCGTTTTTGAAGCGAATGAAAAAGAAAAAGCATTTAAAAATTTAATGGAGTATATTGCCCGGAAGAATAACAGCTTCGACTGCGGCTTTTTGGGTATGCACACACTGTTTCACGTATTGTCTGAATTTGGGCGGAGTGAGCTTGCTTATGAAATGATAACAAAAAAAGAATATCCTTCATATGCACACCTTATAGAACAAGGTGAAACTACACTTGTTGAGTCTTTTCAGCCGGACGGGAAGCCTTGCGGTTCGCATAATCATCATTTCTTCGGTGATATCGGCAGATGGTTTATAAAATGTGTTGCAGGTCTTAATGTGCTTGATTTTCAAAACATTGAAATAAAGCCGAGCTTTATTAAACAGCTGAGTTATGCTTCTGCTTATTATGAACTGCCGCAAGGTAAAGTATCTGTTGAATGGAAGCGAAACAGCGATAAAATAATATTAAATGTAAATTGTCCCGGCACTATAAACAACAATATAATACTTCCCGACGGATATATCGGAGAGAACGGAACTATAAGGAGGGTAAAGATTTGAAAGAAATAAATAAAACCGATTTTTTTGAAACAGGTAAAAACGGAGTTAAAAGAATACTTACACCGGACGATAAAAAAACAGATATAATCGAATTTGAGGATAAGACGCTCTGCTATGTAAAGAGTGCGCTTGGCTATCCTGCGATATATCCGATGTACGAGACTCATTTTGAGCCGAAGGCAGAGGCTGTTTTAATGGATTTGGACGGAACAAGTGTACATTCGGAAAGCTTTTGGATGTGGGTGATAGAGCAGACCACGGCGCGGCTTTTAAATAATACGAATTTTAAAAGAGAAGCTGAGGACGAGCCTTTTATTTCGGGACACAGCGTTTCGGAGCATTTGCAGTATATGATAGACAAATACGCGAAAGGCGAAAGTCTTGAAAAAGCAAGAGGCTATTATTTTGATATAGTAAACTATGAGCTTCGGGAAATATTAAACGGCAGAGGCAAACAGGACGCTTTTACTCCTGCGCCCAATCTTAAAAAGTTTCTTATGACAGTAAAGAGCGAGGGCATAAAGATAGGTCTTGTAACAAGCGGCTTGTATGAAAAAGCGATGCCCGAAATAATATCTGCGTTTCGCCAGCTTGATATGGGAGACCCCGTGGATTTTTATGATAGCATAATAACAGCGGGACAGGCACTACGGAAGGGACAGACAGGAACACTCGGCGAGCTCTCGCCCAAACCGCACCCATGGCTTTACGCGGAAACCGCGAGAGTGGGTCTTGGAATACCTTTTGAAAGACGCCATAAAGTTCTGGGTATTGAAGACAGCTCCGCCGGTGTGGTATCAATAAAGCTCGCGGGATTTAGCTGCTGCGGAATATCAGGCGGCAATATTGACAGAGCGGGAATCGGCGAGCTTTGCGATTACAGTGTGGACAGCCTTATGGATATATTGGAAATTATAATATGAGAAATAAAAATGTATATGGCGGTTCCGGCAATTTTATTATTGAATTAAATGTATTTTATATAAGCATCACAACCCCGTGATGCTTTTTTAAATTTTTGTTTTCTTTTGAAATTTCTTATAAAAACCTTTGAATTGCTTTTGTTTTTTTGCTTTTTCTATTGACAAAGATAAAACACAGTGGTATAATTAATATGGCTTGTAATTTTAACAGTATATTTTATAAGTCAGAATAAAAAAGGAGAAATGAGAAATGAGTAAGTTGAATGTGGGATGGTCAGAAGTCAGCATTACGCCGGAAAAGAAAATAGCGCTTGCGGGGCAGTTTGCGGAGCGTATATCGGAATATGTCGAAACGCCCGTAACAGTGACGGTTCTTGCCGTAGATGACGGAAATGAGCATATGATAATTTGTTCCTGCGACCTTGTAAATATAGGTGAAAATCTTGTAAAATATGTAAGAGAAGAAGTAAAAAAAGCAAATCCTGAAATTGATACGGATAAAATTATAATTTCCGCAATACATACGCATACATCGCATGTTTACGCACGCGAAACGGGAGGAGAAGGTTCGGCGGCAGACAAATTCAAGAAGATTTTTGATTCGTTCCTGCCTCCCGAAAAACAATATGTTGCAAAGGTCAGCGCAAAAGGCGATGACTTTATGGATAGATTTGAAGCGCTTGATTTTTTGATTGAGAGAATAACAACGGCGATTATTGAAGCGTGGAACAACCGTAAGCCTGCAAAATATGCGCCGGGCTTCGGCAGAGCGGCAATAGGTATGTGCAGACGTGTTTGCTATTCGGACGGCTCGGCTAAAATGTGGGGCGATACAAATATGGCAAGCTTCACGGAGCTTGAGGGCGGAAACGACAGTGGAATAGAAATGCTGTTTTTCTATGATGCGGGCGGAAAACTGACGGGTGTTGCCGCAAATGTTGCTTGCCCCGCGCAGGTTTTGGAACACAGACTGTTTATTTCCTCCGACTATTGGGGCAAGGTTAAAAAATATCTCCGTGAAAAGCACGGCGAGGATTTATTTGTTCTCGGGCTTTGCTCGGCGGCGGGTGACCAGTGCCCAAGAGATATGATAAGGTGGGTAAATCCCGAAACTCCCATTGACGACCCGAATGTTGAAAGAAACGAT
>CACZTG010000055.1 GCA_902783995.1 uncultured Ruminococcus sp.
AGATGAGCAACCTCAATACTGTGCATAAGCACGTTCTGACCGTAGCTGGTTCTGAAACGGAGCCTTCCGAGAATTTTAAGAAGCTCCGGATGAAGCCCGTGAACGCCTGTTTCAAACGTTGCGCGTTCCGCCTCCTGTTTAATAACCGCATCAACTTCTTTGCGTGCCTTTTCAACCGTTTCCTCAATACGACCGGGCTGAATACGCCCGTCCGCAATAAGCTTTTCAAGCGCAACCCTTGCGACCTCACGGCGTACAGGGTCAAAGCTCGAAAGCACAACGGCCTCCGGTGTATCGTCAATAATAAGGTCAACGCCCGTAGCGTTTTCGATGGCACGGATATTCCTGCCCTCTCTGCCTATTATACGACCTTTAAGCTCATCGCTCGGAAGTGAAACAACCGAAACGGTGGTTTCCGCGGCGTGGTCCGCCGCACATCTCTGAATTGCCATACCGACAATATTACGCGCTCTTTTATCAGCCTCTTCTTTTGCTTCTTCTTCGATAGCCTTAACACGAACGGCTGCTTCGCGTTTAACTTCATCTTCAATATTGCGCAGCAATAATTCTTTTGCTTCTGTAACAGATAATCCCGATATTTTTTCAAGCTGAGCAAGCTGTTTTTTCTGAATTTCAGCGACATCCTGCTGCATTACTTCAAGCTCCTTGTTTTTCTTTTTAAGAAGCTCCTCTTTTTGTTCAAGGGAATCAAGCTTTTTATCCATAGATTCCTCTTTTTGAACAAGACGCCTTTCCTGACGGGAAATTTCGCTGCGGCGCTCTTTTATTTCCTTTTCAAGCTCGCTGCGGGTTTTATGCATTTCCTCTTTTATTTCAAGCAAGGACTCTCTTTTTTTGCCTTCTGCCTCTTTCTGAGCGTTATCAATCAATTTTTTCGCTTGTTGTTCGGCACTGCCGACAACCTTTTCAAATTTTCCTTTTCGGTACGATATACCGCAGTAAAAAGCAATAATTGCTATAATAAAGGCTATGCCTAAAAAAATCGCTGCCGACGCTCCGAGGTTCAAATTAAAAATACTGAACAATCTGCTCCAAACCTCCTTTCACGTACTGATATTTTTTTGTCTTTCTCACAATATAATGCGGCGTTTCCACACTATATATATCATAATAATTCGGAAAAATATGACAAAAACCTCATATTTTCCGACGAAAAATGACTGTGAAATTATACTATTATATTTTATCTCAAAATCATCATATTGTCAAGTGTTTTATCAAATTTAAAGTTTTCTTTTGTGTTACAGCTTTTAAAAAACAGCTTACAAAAGCGCTTTGATTTCATCAATTTTATCGGTTTTTTCCCACGGAAGGTCAATATCCGTTCTGCCAAAATGTCCGTAAGCCGCAGTCTGGCGGTATATAGGACGGCGAAGGTCAAGTTTTTCGATAATTGCCGCCGGACGCAGGTCAAACACTTTTGAAATAATTTCCTCAAGCTTTTCGTCCGAAACCTTTCCCGTGCCGTAGGTTTCCGCGCGGACGGAAACGGGATTAGCCATACCTATGGCATAGGCAAGTTGAATTTCACATTTATCGGCAAGACCTGCCGCGACAATGTTTTTGGCGACATATCTTGCCGCGTAGCTTGCGCTGCGGTCAACCTTTGTCGGGTCCTTTCCCGAAAAAGCGCCGCCGCCGTGACGGGCCGCGCCGCCGTATGTATCAACAATAATTTTTCTGCCCGTAAGACCGGAATCGCCGTGAGGACCGCCGATAACAAAATTACCCGACGGATTTACAAAATAATTTGTTTTTTCGTCAAGAAGCTCCTGCGGCACAACAGTGTCGATAACGTGCTTTATAATATCCTTTCTTATTTGCTCCTGCGAAACATCGGGGTCATGCTGAGTTGAAACGACAATTGTGTCGATTCTCACGATTTTATCATCGTCATACTCGACCGTGACCTGCGTTTTTCCGTCGGGGCGAAGATATGGAAGAAGCCCTTGTTTGCGGACATCGGCAAGCTTTTTCGCAAGCTTATGAGCAAGAGAAATGCTGAGCGGCATAAGCTCAGGAGTTTCGTTGCAGGCATAGCCGAACATCATACCCTGGTCGCCCGCTCCGGTAGAGGAATAAACGTCATCGTTATCGCCTCCGCGCGCTTCAAGAGCGACATCAACACCGCAGGCAATATCGGGGCTTTGCTCGTCAATGGCGGTAACAACACTGCAGGTTTCTCCGTCAAAACCGTATTTCGCTCTGTTATAACCGATATCGCAAATTATTTTTCTCGCGATTTTCGGAATATCGACATAACTGTTTGTTGTTATTTCGCCCATAACGAAAACAATACCTGTTGTAACTGTGGTTTCACACGCGACACGGGCTGCTTTGTCGTGTTTTAAAATTTCATCAAGGATACCGTCCGAAATCTGGTCGCAGATTTTATCCGGATGCCCTTCCGTAACGGATTCTGATGTGAACAATCTTTTTGCCATTGAAATCAATCCTTTCTGAATTTTTTCTGTTTATTTATTAAAACAGATATTTCTTTATCTTTTTCAAGCTGATTTATAAGCTTTTCTTTGCTGTCAAATTTTTCTGTTGCACGAAGTTTTTTTATTAGCGAAACCTCGATTGTTTTGCCGTAAAGGTCCTTGTCACTGCCTATTATATGAGTTTCCGCAAGCTCCTCGGAGGAATCAAACGTCGGAGCGTTTCCGATATTGGTTATTGCGGGATAGGTTTTGCCGTCGAGAGTAACCTGCGAACAGTAAACTCCCCGTCCCGGAACAATCGAATTTTCCTGCAGAAGAAAATTTACGGTGGGAAAGCCGATTTGCCTTCCTTCTTCTCTGCCGTGAATCACAACGCCGCTTATCGTAAGAAGCCTGCCGCAGTATTTATAAACCTCATCGACTCTGCCCTGCTCCGCAAGGCGTTTAATAAGACTGCTGCTTATTACCGCGCCGCCGTCGGTTTTTTCAAGGTCTGAAATATGACATTCCACGCCGTATTCATTACACAGACTGCGGAGCTTTTTCGCGTCACCCGAAGCGTTTTTGCCGAAGCGAAAATTTTCTCCCACAACAACCGCCGCAGCCGCAAGCTTTTTAATAAGGATTTCATTCACAAAGTCTTCGGGCGAAAGCGACATAAAGCTTTTGTTGAATTTTTGGACATAAATCTCATCGGCACCAAGCCCCAAAAGAAGTTCTTTTCGCCTTTTTTCACTTAAAAAGGAAAGACTTTTTTTGTGAAGCTCCAGGTTTTCATCAAAAGTAAAAACAACAGTTTTTAAATTTTTCAGCTTCGCGATTTCGGCGGCACGCCCGATAAGCTTTGCGTGCCCTTTATGTACGGCATTGAAGCCGCCGATAACCACAACCGTTTTCCCAGGTTTAACTTTTGACATATGAACCTCCGTTGTTTTATATTGCAGTTTTAATAAAAACTTTTTTCCATTTTCAAAACTGTTCCCGTAAAATAGGAAATGCAAAGAAAATCCCCGCTTGGGGCATAAAGGCAATATTTTTCGCCGTTTACAAGCCCTTCGCATCGTACCGGAATACCGTTTTTAACGGCTTTTGCGGCGTCTTCCGAAAGCTTTAACCGCTTATAGGGAAAAAGCTTATCAACGGGAACAAGTATATCATCAATGATTGACGGATTATTTTCAAGCGCTTCAAGCTCCACGGAATTTTCAACAAGAAACATACCGCTTTTTATGCGCACAAGCTTGTCCATTGCCGCTCCGCAGCCGAGCTTTGCGCCGATATCGTCACAAAGTGTCCTTATGTATGTACCCTTTGAGCACGAAACTTCAATTTCTGACGAAGCGCCGTCAAAGGAAAGAATTTTTATGTCATATATTTTAATTTTCCGGGGCTTTCTTTCAACCTCTATGCCCTGCCTCGCAAGCTTATAAAGAGGCTGACCGTTCATTTTTACTGCCGAATACATCGGAGGCACCTGCATAATTTCGCCCGTAAAGCTTTGAACAGCCTCCGCAAATTCTATTTCCGAAATATTAACTTCTTTTTTTTCAAGCACTGTTCCCGTCATATCCTGTGTATCGGTTTTTACGCCGAGAATAAGCCTTGCCCTATACGCTTTATCGCTGTCAGTAAGCATACCCGCGGCTTTTGTCGCTTTGCCGAGGCATATGGGAAGCACGCCTTCCGCGCCGGGGTCGAGAGTTCCCGTATGTCCGGTTTTTTCGCCGGTAAGACGGCGCAGTTTTGTTACAACGGCATTTGACGTTATGCCGGACGGCTTATATATATTCAACACTCCGTTTCTTGTCATATCGCAACTCCTTAACCGCAACGGTTTACAAAAAGAACAATGTTACCAAAAGATACTATAAAACCTCATCAAGAAGCGGCAGCAGCGTTTCTTCCGTTTCTTTAAGAGAGCCTTTATATGAACAGCCGCCCGCGTGTTTATGACCGCCTCCGCCAAGCCTTTTGGCGATAAGACTGACGTCCGCGTAGGCATTGGAGCGCAGGCTGATACGTATTTCATCGTCACGTTCCTTTAAAAAAATACCGATTTCAACGCCTTCAACGCTTCTGGGAATATTAACAAAGCCTTCCGAATCGTCCTCGCTTGCTCCTGTTTTTTCAAGCATTTCTTTTGTTAGGCACACAATTGCGGCTTTGCCTCCTTTAAGCATACGAAGAGTTGAGTAAACCATACCTTTAAGCTGAATTTTTTTAAGCGAATTGTTTTCAAAAACCATACGGTTTATATAGGCAATGTCAAGCCCCGTTTCAAGCAGCTCCGCCGCCGCGCGCAGCGTTGCGGGCGAAGTGCAGGAATAGCGCATACCGCCTGTGTCGGAGGTTATCCCCGTGTAAAGGAAAAACGCGGTTTCACGGCTTATTGTTAAACCGAGAGCTTTTATGATAAGATAAATCATTTCGCAGGTTGAACTTAAAGAGCCCATTATAGTGCATTTTTCACCGAAACCGTCGTTTGTTTCGTGGTGGTCTATAACAAGAGTATGGTCCGCAGAGTTAAACAAAGGCTCACTTTTACCGATTCTCGAAAGCTCGCCGCAGTCAAGAACAATAACATCACGTTTTTCCGCCGCTTTTTCGGCAAGAATATAATCATTACCCAGAAAAGCATAGCCCTGCGGAATGTCTTTTTCAAGAACAACATCGGCGGTTTTGCCGTTTTCGCGCAGAAAACGGCACAGCCCGAAGCTGCTGCCGAGAGCGTCACCGTCGGGATTTACGTGAGGAATTATATAAACTTTATGAAGCCTCATTATTTCATGAGCCATAAGAGTAAGGTCAATAGCTTTCGTCACTTTTTACTGCCTCGTCTTTCCGTAAAATTTTTTTAAAGCGCTTTTTCAGGCTTCGCCGCTGTTTTTCCTGCTTATTTCGGCAATTATATCATTTATATGCGCGCCCTGTTTAAGACCCTCGTCAATAACAAAACTGAATTCGGGAGTATAGCGGAGCTGAACACGTCTGCCGATTTCACGGCGTACAAAGCCCGCGCTTTGCTTTAAGCCTTTAAGCACTTCGGCGGAATCATACTCCTTGCCGAAAACGCTGACATATACCTTCGCGTATTTAAGGTCACGGCTGACATCTACCTTTGTAACCGAGATAAATTCGGGAATACGGGGGTCCTTAAGCTCTCGCAGCACCGCCGCACATTCTCTTTTAACCTCCTCGGAAATTCTGTCTATTCTGTCAAATCCCATAAAAATCTCCATTCTGCCGCTCCGCCTCGGCACAAACAGTAATTAAACATATCTCTTTCGGAGCGGAGCAAAGGAATGAAAGAGATTTTTATGCGCACGTGCAAAAACTCATACATGTTTTTAATCTGTCATAATCTCTTTTGGGGCGAAGAGAAAATAATGCAGAACGGACAAACTGAGCATACAAAGCCGTTCAGGCTTTGTATGGTTACCCGAAGGCGTACATAGGTACGTCGAGAGGCGAAGTTTGTTCGTAGCATAAAGCATTTTAATATAAAAATTTGTTTAAAACAAATTTTTACCTTGAATTTAATTCGATTATATAAGATGAATTTGTTTAAATATCTCTATAATGGTCATTTTAATGCTTTATGCGGTCTGTGCATTTTGTCACAGCCCCAATTTTATCTTTCTATTTCTTCCATAACATAGGCTTCAACAATGTCGCCTTCTTTAATATCGTTAAATTTCTCAAAGCTCATACCGCATTCATAGCCCTGCGCAACCTCTTTCGCGTCGTCCTTAAAGCGTTTGAGCGAGCTTAAGCTGCCGTCATAAATAACAATACCGTCACGGACAATTCGTATGGACGAGCCTCTCGCGACCTTGCCGTCCGTAATATAAAC
>CACZTG010000056.1 GCA_902783995.1 uncultured Ruminococcus sp.
CGGATAGTCAACTGCCGCGAGCGCTTTTCTGTCGGCAAGAAAAAGCGAAACTAATATTACCGCAAGACCTGCCGTATATGGCACGATTCTGAAAACCATAACAATCGCGAGAGAAAATAAAACTAAATATATGGCGGTTCTTTTGGGGTTAAGAGACACATTTTCGTCCCCGATATACATATTTTCGGGTTTTATAAATATAAGGCAGCAAAGAGTTATGAGAGATACGGAAAGTATAAAAGGAGCCGCCATTATCCCCATAAAATCTGCTGTCGGAATGTTAAACCTTGTATAAAGATACAGGTTCTGAGGGTTTCCGAAGGGCGTAAGCATACCTCCGAGATTTGCGGCAATATTTTGCATTATAAACGTAAAAGCCATATATTTTTCCGTATTTGTTGTTTTCAGAACAAAATATCCGAGAGGCAGAAATGTCAGAAGCGCCATATCGTTAGCGATAAGCATTGAGCCTATAAAGGTTATGTAAACCAAAACAAGAACGCATAGCCTTGTATTTTTAAATCTCCGAACAACCTTCCTTGCGAGAATATAAAAAAAGTTTATGTTTTTAAGCGCGCATACTACGGCAAGCACGCAAAAAAGACATGAAAGCGTTTTAAAATCGAAATAATTTATATATTCGTCATCGGGCGGAACAAAAAAGCACGAAATAACCGCCGCCGCAAGCGCCGTAAACATAACAGCGTTTTTCTTTAAAAAAGCCGCTGCGCGCGGCTCCCGGTTTTTTTCAGTCATAATTGGTCTCCGTTCCAAGAATAATCTACATAATTTTAACTCTTTTTGCAATGTTTGTCAAGATTTTTTAACAATAATTAATATTAATTTAAGAAAAATGTTGACGGTTTGTTTTTTAAGTGGTATAATAATAATAGTTTTAATAGGGAGATGTCAGCGTGAAAGTTCCTTCCACGTTAAGCCTCCGGAGAAACCCATTGTCCGTGAGAAATTTTCGGCAACGCCGAAAAGCACGTGGGTGCAATAATCTCTTATCATTCCTTTGCTCCGCTGATGAGAGAAACTTTAATTATTTTTTTGCCTATGCGGAGCGGCGGAACGGAGATTATTATGTCAAAAGAAATTGTAATTCAAAATGAACGTTTAAAAGTTACCGTGACAACAAAAGGCGCCGAAATTATAAGCGTTTTAAAGGACGGCACGGAACAAATCTGGGAAGGAAATCCCGATATCTGGGCAGGGCATACGCCGATTCTTTTTCCGATATGCGGAGGGCTCAGAGATGATAAATTTATTTATCGCGGAAAAGAATACATACTTGAAAAGCACGGCTTTGCAAGGCATTTAGAGTTTGAAGCGGAAAATATCAAAAAAGAAAAAGCGGTTTTTCTTCTTAAAAGCAGCGATGAAACAAAGAAAAGCTATCCTTTTGATTTTGAGTTTCGCGTAATATATACGCTTGACGGCAGCAGGATTGATGTTGAATATGATGTCAAAAACTTGACGGACGGGGAAATGTATTTTACGACAGGCTCTCATGAGGCGTATGCCTGCCCCGAAGGGATTGAAAATTACAGTATATTATTTGAAAAGAACGAAAACTTAGACGCGACCGTTTTAAACGGAAATCTGCTTGAATATAAAACGGAGCACATAGGAAATGATATTCGGGAACTGCCTTTAAAGGAGAAATATTTTGAAATTGACGCGCTTGTTTTTCAGGATATCAAATCAAGAAAGGTATGGCTTAAAAACAACATAAACGGTGCTGAAACAGAGGTTGATTTTGACGGCTTCGGACATCTTCTTTTATGGCAGAAGCAAGGCGCGAAGTACATTTGTATTGAGCCTTGGTGCGGAGTACCCGATTTTGTGGATTCCGATTATGATATTACAAAGAAAAAGAGCGTAATTAAGCTTGAAAAGGCAAAAAGAAAAGTATTAAAGCATTCGATTACTTTTTAAAAAATTGCCCGTTTAAGGGGGAAGAAATATGTTTGACGAAAAAGATTTCAGCGTGAGTATGGAGACAATAGTTGCGGAGCTTAAGCTTAAAAAGCTTTATTATAATGAAGAAATGGACGAAATAAAAGTAGTTTGCAGTAATGTGAACCGTCCGGGACTTGTTCTTGTGGGCTTTTTTGAGTATTTTGATAAAGACCGCATACAAATCATCGGTAAGGTTGAGCAGGCATTCATAAAAAATATGGATAAGAATAAAAAAAAGGAAGTGCTTGATAAGCTCTTTTCATCTGGAATACCTGCCGTTATAATTTCAAGAGATATGGAGCCTGACGCGGATATGCTTGATGCCGCCGAAAAGTACGGCGTGCCGCTGCTTTCAACAAAAGATAACACAAGCCGTTTTATGAGTGAGCTTATAAGAAGGCTGGGTGTCTGGCTTGCGCCGAGAATAACGCGCCACGGTGTGCTTGTTGAGGTTTACGGCGAGGGTATGCTGATACTCGGCGACAGCGGTGTGGGCAAAAGCGAGGCGGCAATAGAGCTTTTAAAGCGTGGTCATCGTCTTGTTGCCGATGACGCTGTTGAGATTAAAAAGGTTTCAAGTGAAACTCTTGTAGGCTCATCGCCCGCAATTATAAAGCATTATATAGAGTTAAGGGGAATAGGCATAGTAAACGTAAAAAATATTTTTGGTATGGGTGCTGTTAAGGATACTGAAAAAATTGATCTTGTGGTTAAGCTCGAACCGTGGAAAAACGGTTTTGAGTATGACAGGCTTGGTGTTGAAAATGAATACGCGGAGATACTCGGCGTTAAAAAACCGCAGCTTACGATTCCCGTAAGACAGGGCAGAAACCTTGCGGTAATTTTAGAGGTTGCCGCTATGAACAACAGACAGAAACGTATGGGCTACAATGCTGCCGATGAGCTTTATCAAAGGCTTAACGAAAGCATGGGAATAGAGTAATTTTATTATTTGAAGGGACGGATAAATATGTATTATATAGGTGTGGATTTGGGCGGAACGAATATCGCCGTAGGGCTTGTAAACGAGAACGCTGAAATTGTGAACAAAGAAAGTATAAAAAGCAAACTTCCGAGACCGGCTGAGGAGCTTTTAAAGGATATGGCACAGCTTATTATAAAAGTATGTAGTGACGCCGGTGTTTCTATGAATGAAGTAAAAAGTATAGGTATCGGAACGCCGGGAAGCTGCGATTGCGCAAACGGTGTTCTGGTTTATGCGAATAATCTCGGGTATGAAAATGTATCTTTTAAAGATGAAATTCATAAATATATTGATAAGCCCGTATATATTGAAAACGACGCTAATGTTGCCGCCCTTGCGGAATATATAAAAAAGGGCAGAAAAATGGAATGTTTTGTTGCTGTTACGCTTGGTACGGGCGTTGGCGGCGGCGTTATCATAAACGGAAAGATTTTTTCATCGTTTAACGGCGCGGGGGCTGAGCTGGGACATACGGTTATGGTGTGCGACGGTGAGCCTTGTACCTGCGGAAGAAACGGCTGCCTTGAAGCTTATGCTTCGGCTACGGCGCTCATAAGACAGACAAAGGCGGAAATGGAAAAATCACCCGAAAGCCTTATGAATGAAATCGGCAAGGTTAAGGTGACGGGCAGAACCGCTTTTGATGCGGCAAGGCAGGGGGATGCCGCGGGAAAGAAAGTGGTGGACAATTACATTCGCTATGTTGCCGAAGGCATAACAAATATTGTAAACATATTCCAGCCCGAAGAACTTGTAATCGGCGGCGGCGTTTGCAACGAGGGCGATTATCTTCTTTTACCGATTATAGAATATGTAAAGAAAAATCAGTATGTTAAAAATCTTAAAACAACCAAAATATCAATTGCGGAGCTTGGAAATGACGCGGGTATAATAGGTGCCGCAATGCTCGGACTTTAAACAGGGACGGAAAGGGAAAATATGCAAAAAGCTGAAAATGCTCTTACAAAAGCCGGAATAAAATTTTTAAAAGGCGAATCTATGAAAAGGCATACGTCGTTCAAAATCGGCGGAGAGGCGGATTTTTTTGTTTTGCCCGAAACCGCGGAGCAGGTATGTCTTGCCGCTTTGGCAGCAAGGGAAAGCGGTATGCCTCTTACGGTTATCGGTAACGGCTCAAACCTTCTTGTTTCCGATTACGGAATTGAAGGTATGGTTATATGTACCGAAAAGCTTTGTGAAACAGAAGTCTTTGGTAAAACCGTAAGGGCGGAAAGCGGGGCGCTGCTCAGCCGCTTTGCTAAAATCTGCGCAGATAATTCACTTACGGGCGCCGAATTTGCCGGCGGGATACCGGGAAGCGTAGGCGGGGCTGTTTTCATGAATGCGGGCGCTTACGGCGGAGAGATTAAAGATATTGTTAAGACGGTTACGGCTTTTGACGGCAGCGGAATAAAAATTTTCAAAGCCGAGGAATGTGATTTCGGTTACAGAAAGAGTATTTTCTCTGGCGGCGGTTATATTATTCTTGAAGCGGAATTTTTACTTAATGAAGGAAACGAAAAGGATATCAGGGAAAAAATGAAAGAGCTTGCGGGAAAAAGGCGCGAGAAGCAGCCTCTTGAATATCCGAGCGCGGGAAGTACGTTTAAACGTCCCGAAGGGTATTTTGCCGGAGCTCTTATTGAGGGCGCAGGGCTTAAAGGCTTTTCTGTCGGAGGGGCACAGGTGTCCGAAAAGCATGCCGGTTTTGTAATCAACAAGGGCGGCGCGACTTGTAAGGACGTTACAGAGCTTATAAAGGAAGTAAAAAAAAGAGTTTATAATAACAGCGGCGTTTTACTTGAAGAAGAAATCAAAGCTGTGGGAAGGAAAGAAAGCAAATGAAAATTGTTATAGTTTCGGGTATGTCGGGAGCAGGAAAATCAAGCGCGATAAAGGCTATGGAGGACGCAGGCTTTTACTGTGTTGATAATATGCCGCCGCAGCTTATACCGACTTTTGCCGAGGTTTGCGGTCAGTCAAACGGAGAGATTGAAAAGGTTGGGCTTGTTGTCGATATGCGAAGCGGCAATATGTTTAAGCAGCTTCCGGATGTTCTTGAAAAGCTCAGAGCAAAAAACATTGATTATGATATATTGTTTCTTGAAGCAAACGACGAAGTGCTTGTTTCAAGATATAAGCAGACCAGGCGCAGTCATCCGCTTGCGCCCGACGGCGGAGTAAGCGAGGGGATTGCGCAGGAAAGAGAACTGCTCAGAGATGTACGCAAAAACGCTCAGTATATAATAGATACTTCATCTCTTACGCCGCTTCAGCTGAAAGAGGAAGTTAATAAAATTTTCCTTAAAGGCAGCGAGTATAAGAGTATGGTTATAAAAATAGAGTCGTTCGGCTTTAAACACGGA
>CACZTG010000057.1 GCA_902783995.1 uncultured Ruminococcus sp.
AAGAGAACTCAGGCTCATTAAGGTTGCGGCTCCGGGCGGCGGTTATCGTTACGCTACCTCCGCCGGCGAAACCGGAAGCAGCGATACTGAATCAAGGCTCAATATCATTCTGGGGGAATCTATGACAGAAATTGATTACGCTCTTAATCAGGTCGTTGTTAAAACCCTTCCGGGTATGGCAAACGCTGCTGCCGCCGCTGTTGACAGCTGTATAGCCAATCATTCCATTGTCGGCAGCATTGCAGGCGATGACACTCTCCTTTTAATTATGCGTGATGAAAAGGAAGCCGTAAAGCTTGTTTCATATCTTAACAGAATTTTGAAATAATGGTGGTTTTGTAATTATGCTGCTTCATTTAAAAATCAAAAATATTGCCGTTATTGAAGAAGCCGATATTGATTTTAAAGACGGTCTTAATGTGCTTACCGGCGAAACAGGCGCCGGTAAATCAATACTTATAGATTCGATATCCATGCTTACGGGTGTCCGTTCAAACCGTGAATTAATACGCACGGGCGAAACCATGGCATTTGTAGGCGGTCTTTTTATGCCTGATGATAAGGTTTTCAAAATTCTTCAAAGCTGCGGCATAGATAAACCGGAGGACGGACTTCTTCAAATAAACCGTGAAATAAGCATTTCGGGAAAATCCGTCTGCCGCATAAACGGCGAACAATGTCCTCTTTCCGTTCTCAAAAGTATCGGATATCTTCTTATAAATATCCACGGTCAGCAGGACGCTTTTCAGCTTTACGCTCCCGAAAAGCATATTATTTTGCTTGACAAATGGTGTGCCGATGAACTTAGCGGCAAGCTCAAAAGCTATCGCGAAAGCTATAAAGCATATATTTCGGCCGCCAAAAAACGTAAAGCTCTTAAAGAAATGGCGGAGAAAAGGAATAGTGAGATTGATTTTCTCGAATATGAAATAAATGAAATTGAAGCCGCCGCTCTGATGCCCGGCGAGGAGCAGGCGCTTTCCGAAAAACGTACAGCGCTTATAAACAGAGAAAAAATCGCGCAGGCCAAAGCGCAGGCTGTTTCAATGCTTTTTGACGACGCGGGCTGCGCAAGAGAAAATATGGATATTGCCGCTGCAAAGCTTGAATACGCGTCGGGTTTTGATAAAGCTCTCGAAAAAACCGCGGCGTCCTTAAAGGAAGCGTTATACATACTTGACGATATTAACCGAAGCGGCGTCCTGAAGGAAGAAAATTACGTTTCCGGCGAGCTTGAGGAAATCACCGACAGGCTTGATGTCATAAAAAAACTTGAGCGTAAATACGGCGCGACGGAAGCTGATATTTTAAACAGGCTCGAAGCTTCGCAAAACCGGCTTAAAGAGCTTAAAGAAAATGCTTTGCTTGAAAATGAGCTTGATGAAAACCTTATTGTTTTAAAGCGTGATATAGAAAAAAAAGCCGAGGAGCTTCATAATATCCGCCTGAAAAATGCTGAAAAGCTTTCCGCCGAAATTGAAAAACAGCTTGAGGAGCTTAATATGCAGGGCAGCAAGTTTGTTGTGGATATAAAAAAAGTACCCTATGGCGGTCTGGGCTGTGACGGTGTTGAATTTTTTATATCGCCAAACCGCGGCGAGGATGTAAAGCCGCTTTCAAAAATAGCTTCGGGCGGCGAGCTGAGCCGTATTATACTTGCGATAAAGTGCATAATGGCACGCACAGACGACGCGGAAACATATGTTTTTGATGAAATTGACAGCGGTGTAAGCGGCAGAGCTGCCGAAAAGGTCGCGGCAAAGCTGCAAATGGTATCCGAAAAAAAACAAACTCTTGTAATTACCCACCTTGGACATATTGCAGCGGCGGGAAAACATCATTATAAAATTGAAAAGCTTACAGAAGGCTCAAGAACAAAAACTTATATTACACCGCTTGACGAAAGCGGCAGAATACGGGAAATCGCGCGGATTAATTCAGGCAGTGATTTAACCGCCGCCGCTCTAAATCAGGCAAAAGAATTGCTTGAAAAAGCTAAAAAACACGGATAAAAGGAATTAATTTACTATGGCAAATACAAAATCAGCATATAAAGAAGGTTTTTTTGCGGGTATGCCGATAGGACTCGGCTATTTCCCGATATCCTTCGGTTTCGGAATAACAACGGTAAATCTCGGAATTAAAGCAATTTACGCTATACTTATATCCGTAACCAACCTCACCTCGGCGGGACAGGTGGCGGGTATCAGCGTCATCGCGGCGGCGGGTACGCTTTTTGAAACAGCGCTCACACAATTTATAATAAACCTCCGCTATTCCCTTATGGGCATTGCTCTTTCACAGCGTCTGAGCCCTTCCTTCGGAACGGTTCACCGTTTTTTTACATCTTTTTTTATAACAGATGAAATTTTTGCGGTTGCCGCAACGCGGAAGTGCCCTGTTACGCCCTCTTATATGTATGGGCTCGCAACCCTGCCCTTTATAGGCTGGTCTCTCGGGACAGCATGCGGAGCTATAATCGGCAGCGCTCTTCCTTCCGATATTACAGCGGCTCTCGGTATTGCCATTTACGCTATGTTTATAGCAATTGTAATTCCGCCCGCAAAAAAGGACAAAGGCATTTTTTGCGCGGCAATCTTTGCTGCCGCTTTAAACTGCTTAATAAAATACGCGCCGCTTCCTTTTAACATATCTCCCGGCTTTGCTATTATAATCTGCGCGGTTTCGGCTTCCGCGTTCGCATCGCTTATTGCCCCGTTTAAGGAGGACAATACCGAATAAAAAAGGTAAATGTGAATAAAAAAGGAATGATTATAAAAATGAATAAAACCTTGCAATATATATTTGTTATGGCACTTGTTACATATGCCGTAAGAATGATACCGTTTGTGCTTTTCAGACGAAAAATAACTTCGCCTTTTGTAAAAAGCATGCTGCATTATATCCCCTATGCTGTTTTAAGCGCCATGGTAATTCCCGATGTTTTCCGCATCACAGGTGCGCAAACACCGCAGGACATAATTCCCGCGGCTGTCGGTTTTACCGTTGCCGTTATCCTTTCATATCTTGAAAGAAGCCTTCTTACCGTTGCGGTTTTTGCCTGTATAGCGGTTTACGCGGCAGGGCTTGTTTTTTAATATTTTTTCTGCTGAAAAAGTACCTTATCTCGTATATTTTTATTCTGTTTTAATTTTTTTAGTACAGTTCGTTCTGAAATTGCATATTTTTTAAAAAAACTATTGCTTTATTTCTAAAAGTATGGTAAAATAAAATAGATTATGTAAATTATACAGCCGGTTAGTTTTAATAATTTGTTATTTTTACACAAAAATTTTAGCCGTTTTATAATTAAAAAAACAGAACTCCGGGCTTTTTCATTTTACAGAAGGGGGACTTGCTTATCCATGAATAGGACTGCAATATGTATTATAGGTGTTTATTTCGGTAAATTGCCTGAATACATTAATTTATGGTTAAAATCCTGTTCTTATAATCCGGACATTGATTTCATAATTTTCGGAGATAATAAAATTGATAATTTGCCCCCAAATGTTAAACATATCCCAATGACATTGCAGGAAATGAAAAAGCTTGCCGATGAAAAGCTCGGATTGGATACAGCGTTATATACGCCTTATAAGTGCTGTGATTTCAAAGTGGCATACGGAAATATTTTTGAAGACTATTTATCCGGCTATGACTTCTGGGGACATTGTGATTTTGATTTGATTTTTGGCGATATCCGCGGCTTTATCACGGAAAAAATTTTGAGTGAATATGATAAAATCCTTTCCCTCGGCCATCTTTCACTTTACAGAAATACCAAAGAAGTAAATAACAGATATAAACTTCCCGGAAGCACAAATAATTATAAAGCTGTCAGCTATAAAACCGTTTTTGAAAACGAAAAGTCGTTTGCTTTTGATGAATGGTGCGGAATATACAGAATATATAATTTTAATAATCTTAAAATGTATAAAAAACTTATTTTCGCTGACATTTCCTGCAGGTTTAAACGTTTCAGATTGTCCTTCGGTAAAGGAAATCACAACAATCAGGTATTTTATTGGCAGAACGGTAAGGTTTTCGGAACGCATTATAAACATAAGCGTTATTTTACCGAAGAATATATATATATACATTTTCAAAAGCGCGGCTTTAATGAAACTGTTTCCCAAGACTGCGACGCTTTCTATATCGGTCCGGGCGGTTTTACGGTTAAAAGTCATTATAACACGCCCACACTTCACGAAATACAAAAAATAAACCCATATAACGCAAAAACGGAAATAAACGAACGTATCAAATATTACACAGGCGATTATTTAAGATATATATATTACAGGTTAAGAGATAAATATCTAAGGTAGTTTGTCTGAAAAAATATGGAGGCCATATGAAACAAATCACACCTTCCGAAGCAAAGAAAATTGAATTGGACATTCTCCGATACGTACATAAAATATGTACAGAAAACAATATCCGATACTGGGTATGCGGAGGTACGCTTATAGGCGCCGTGCGTCATAACGGATTTATTCCCTGGGACGATGACGTTGATATAAATATGCCGCGGCCTGATTTTGAAAGGTTCAAAAAAATAGCCGGCTCGTCAAGATATAAGCTTTTAACTGCAGAAAACGATAATTATTTTTATGCTGCCGCAAAACTTGTTGATACAAAGACTGTTTTATCGGAAAATAATTTTGTCGGTGAAATTGAAGAACTTGGTGTATATTTGGACATTTTCCCTTTGGACGGTCTGCCGGATAATATAAATAAAGCAAAAAAAGAATTCAGAAAAAGAAAAATTGCCGCCGGAAGATTCCGTATGTTTTATACAAACGGTCCGGATATGAGTGACGGACTGTTGAAATATATTTACAGATATATAAGGTGGATAAAGGACAAAAAAATAACGGGAATTAACAAACTCCAAAAAAAATTGTTGGAATTGGAGCTTAAATATGATTATGACAGCAGCGAGCTTGTATGTTCCATCGGAGGAAGATACAAATACAAAGAAATATATCCGAAACGCTTTTTTGAAAGTGTCATAACGCATAAATTTGAGGATACAGAGGTTAATATTCCAAGCGGATATAAGGATTTTTTAACTCAGATGTACGGTGATTACATGAAGCTGCCGCCAAAAGAACAGCAGGTGTCAAATCATGATTTTACCGCATTTTGGAAGGATGAGCAAAAATGAATATAGGATTAATATTTGCCGGCGGAGTCGGAAGCAGAATGCACAGCAAGGAGAAACCGAAGCAATTTTTGACAATTGCCGGAGAACCGATAATTGTACATACAATAAAACATTTTCAGAAATGTAAGAGCGTTGACGCTGTTGTTGTTGTATGTGTAAAAGATTGGATAGATTATTTTAACAAGCTTGTATATAAATTCAGGTTAACCAAGGTCAAAGCAGTCGTACCCGGAGGCGCATCCGGGCAGCTTTCTATATATAACGGACTTCTTGAAGCAAAAAAGCTTGCGAAAGATGAACCGTCAATAGTATTGATACACGACGGAGTTCGTCCCCTTATAAACAAAGAGCTTTTAAAAGATAATATTGAATGTGTACAGAAACACGGCTCTTGCATAACAAGCGCAATAGTTAAGGAAACCATAGTTGAAATCAACGATGATTTCAGCATAAAAACCATTCCTGACCGCGCTCATTCACGGGTGGCAAAAGCTCCTCAAAGCTTTTGGCTTGATGATATTCTCTCCGCTCATAATACGGCACGTGAAAGCGGAATAACCGATTTCATAGACTCATGCACAATGATGACTCATTACGGTAAAAAATTACATATGATAGACGGTCCTTATGAAAACATAAAAATAACCACGCCCGATGATTTCTACACAATGCGGGCAATTTTAGAAGCAAAGGAAAATGAGCAAATATATGGTTTGGAGTGAATCGGCATATGAGGATCGGCAAAGCTGTCCGGGCATTAATCACAGAAATAAAAGGAATGATTTTGACATTTTTATTTTACTTGTTCAGGATTTTTCCGCTTCAGAATAAAATTGTTGCAACCACATTCAGAGGACGCAAGTACGGCGATAATCCGCAGTTTATATTGGAAGAGTTAAGAAAAATCCATCCCGAATGGGATTATGTATGGGAATGTAACCCCAAATATTCCTTTAGTGTGCCGGAAGGTATTCGTAAAATAAACCGTTATTCGACTTTAAGGACAATATATGAGTATTCAACCGCAAAGGTATGGATAAACACTCACAGGTTGGGTTGTCATATGCGCAAACGTAAAGGTCAGCTTTTTATTGAAACGTGGCATGGCGGCTTGGGAATAAAAAAAATTGAAGGTGATGTTGAAAGAGTTCGTGACACAAAATGGGAAACAGATGAAATAAATACTACATGCCGGCTTGCGGATGTTTTTATTTCAAATTCGGCTCATCTTTCCGGTATATATCGCCGCGCGTTTGGATATAACGGTCCTATATACAATTGCGGTTATCCAAAAAATGATATT
>CACZTG010000058.1 GCA_902783995.1 uncultured Ruminococcus sp.
AAAGAGGAAGTTAATAAAATTTTCCTTAAAGGCAGCGAGTATAAGAGTATGGTTATAAAAATAGAGTCGTTCGGCTTTAAACACGGAATACCTTATGACGCAGACCTTGTTTTTGACGTAAGGTTTTTGCCAAATCCGTTTTATATACCGGAGCTTAAAGCTAAAACGGGGCTGAACTACGAAGTCAGCAGCTATGTTTTTTCGTTTAAGCAGACAGAGGTATTTGTAAAACAGCTTGAAGAAATGATTTCATTTCTGATACCTCATTATATGGAGGAAGGTAAAACGGAGCTTGTTATCGGGATAGGCTGCACGGGCGGAAAACACAGGAGTGTTGCCATTGCGGAGGAGCTTTATAAATATATTTCAAAAACGGATTACAGAACGGTAATAAAACACAGGGACTATCTTAAAGAATAGTCTGTTTTAAAGGAGGGAGAAAAAGCGGTGTCGTTCACATATCAGTTAAAAAAGGAAATTCTTGAAAAAGAAAACACAAAAGCCTGCTGCAGCTTGTCGGAGCTTGCGGGAATAGTAGCTTTTTCGTCCTCCTTAAAAAACGGAAATATCAGAATTGTTATTGAAAACAGAGCTGTTGCCTCGCGCATTGTAAGGCTTATGAAGCGCACGCTCGGTATTAATGCGGAGGTTGAAAAACGAAGCGGCGGAGGCATAAGAAAAAATGATGTTTTTATTATAAACTGCCGTGACGGTAAAGCTTTATTTGAAAAACTCGGGCTGAATAACAGTTTACAAAAGATACTGAAACCCTGCTGTAAAAGAGCGTTTATAAAAGGTGCTTTTTTGGGCGGCGGGAGCGTGTCCGACCCAAATAAGAGGTATCATCTTGAATTTGTAACCTGTTATGACAGTATATGCGATAACGTTATAGAATTGTTTGATAGTATGGGATTAAAAGCCGGCAAAGTTTTTCGCAGAGGAAAAAACGTGATATATTTTAAGGACTGCGATATGATTTGCGATGTACTTGCGGGAATCGGCATAAATCGCGGCGTTATGGAAATATATGAGATAAAGGTCATAAAAGATAAAAAGAATGAGCTTAACCGCATTAATAATATGGAGGTTGCAAATATTTTTAAGATTGTTGACGCTGCGGCAAATCAGCTTATGTGTATTGAGAAAATTGATAAGGCTGTCGGAATTGACAGCCTTCCGGAATCTTTAAGAGAGCTTGCAAAGCTCAGAATCAAATATCCCGATGACGGGCTTGGCGCGCTTGGAGCAAAGCTTTCGCCGCCGCTCGGAAAATCGGGAGTAAATCACAGAATGAGAAAAATTATTGAAATATCAAAAAGATATTAAGTATTAAAAAAATACTAATAAAACAATTCAATGAAAACCGTTGACGTTTTTATTTTTATGTTAAAATGCAGCAGAACATAAGTTCCGAAAAAAAGAGGTGAGTACAAAATGGAAGGCTTTGTTCATCTTCATACGCATACAGAGTACAGTCTGCTTGACGGAGCGTGCCGTATCGATGAGCTTTTAAAGCGTGCGTCAGAGCTTGGAATGAAGGCAATGGCAATAACGGACCACGGCAATATGTACGGCGTTGTCAAATTTTATAAGGCGGCAAAAAAATACGGAGTAAAGCCGCTTCTCGGCTGCGAGGTTTACACCGCGCCGCGAAGCCGTCACGAAAAGGAAGGCAGGCAGGACAGCGAGCCGGGGCATCTTGTGCTCATCGCGAAAAATAATGCCGGTTATAAAAATCTTATGAAAATTGTTTCTGCGGGTTTTATCGAAGGATTTTACTATAAACCGAGAATTGATATGGAGCTTCTGCGCGAGCATAGCGAAGGTCTTGTCGCGCTCTCCGCCTGTCTTGCGGGAGATATACCGAGAAATATTCTTGAAGGCAATATGTCAAAAGCAAGAGAGTATATAGACAATTTTATTGATATTTTCGGCAAAGACGATTTTTACATAGAGCTTCAGGACCACGGTATTCCGGAGCAAAAGCAGGTTAATGTTCACCTTATAAATCTTGCCGGTGAGTACGGGCTTAAAACGGTTGTAACCAATGATATACATTATGTAAACAAGAGCGACAGCGAAATGCATGACGCTCTCCTTTGCATACAAACGGGAAAGACGGTTGATGACGAAAACCGTATGAAATTTGCGACGCAGGAGTTTTATGTAAAATCGGAGGAAGAAATGGCAAGCCTGTTTCCTAATATCCCGTCGTGTATAACGAATACTGCCGAAATTGCCGAAAAATGTAATGTGGAGCTGGAATTTGGTAATTATCATTTGCCGAAATTTGACGTTCCCGAAGGCTATACGCCTTTTGAGTACCTTAAATATTTATGCGAAAGCGGTCTTGCCGAAAGATATGACGCGGCGGACGAAAAAATAAAATCAAGGCTTAAGTATGAGCTTGATACCATAGATAAAATGGGCTATGTTGATTACTTTCTGATTGTCTGGGATTTTATAAAATACGCGAAGGACAACGGTATAGTTGTAGGTCCCGGACGTGGCTCGGCGGCAGGCAGCATTGTTTCGTACTGCCTTAAAATCACGGACATTGACCCTGTAAGATATAGCCTTCTTTTTGAGCGTTTTTTAAATCCGGAAAGAGTAAGTATGCCCGATATTGATGTGGATTTCTGCATTGAACGCCGCCAGGAGGTAATTGATTATGTAATAGGAAAATACGGTGAGCCGAATGTTGCACAGATTATAACCTTCGGTACATTTGGCGCTAAACAGGCAATTCGTGACAGCGCAAGGGTTTTGAGTATGCCTTATGCCGATGCTGACAAAATTGCAAAGCTTATACCGCAGGAGCTTAATATGACCATTGAAAAAGCAATGGGAATGAACAAGGAGCTGCGTGAGCTTTATGAAGGAGACGAAGCTGCGGCAAAGGTTATTGATATTGCGAAAGCTATTGAGGGTATGCCGAGACACTCATCAACACATGCCGCGGGCGTTGTTATTTGCGGCGAGCCTGTGAGTGATTATGTTCCGCTTGCCCATAACGGGGAAATGGCAATTACACAGTTTGAAAAAGATACCGTTGAGGAGCTTGGTCTTTTAAAAATGGATTTTTTGGGGCTTCGCAACCTTACAATTATCCGTGACACGCTTGATATGATAAAAAGGAGTACGGGTGAGACGGTTGACCTTGTTAATATAGATTATGAAATTCCCGGCGTTTACGAAATGATTTCGGACGGCGATACCGACGGCGTTTTTCAGCTTGAATCGGCAGGTATGAAAAACTTTATGAAGGAATTAAAGCCGCGGAATCTTGAGGATATAATTGCGGGGATTTCGTTATTCCGGCCCGGACCTATGGACGAGATACCAACTTATGTTTCAAATAAACAGCACCCCGAAAGAGTTACTTATAAACATGAAAAGCTAAAACCTATACTTAATGTGACATACGGCTGTATGGTATATCAGGAGCAGATTATGCAGATAGTGCGCGACCTCGCGGGATATTCCTTCGGACGGGCAGACCTTGTACGGCGTGCCATGAGCAAAAAGAAAATGGACGTTATGGAAAAAGAGAGAGATTTTTTCATAAACGGCATTACGGACGAAAACGGCACTGTTACCCTTGACGGAGCGGTACGCCGCGGAGTTGACAAAAAAACCGCGAATGATATATTTGACGGAATGATAGATTTCGCAAAATACGCTTTTAATAAGTCTCATGCGGCGTGTTATGCGGTTATTGCTTACGAAACGGCATATCTTAAATACAAATATCCTACATTTTTTATGGCGGCGCTTCTTTCGAGTGTACTTTCGACGACAGACAAGGTAACGCAGTATATTATGGATTGCGGTAAAATGGGTATCAAACTTTTACCGCCTTCAATAAACGAAAGTATAGACGGCTTTTCCGTCGATGAACATTCTATCAGATTTGGGCTTGCCGGTATTGCTAACGTAGGATTTAACCTTGTTGATGTTATTGTTAAAGAGAGAGAGCAGCGGGGTAAATTTACGTCTTTTGATGATTTTGCAAACCGTATGCAGGTAAGAGAAATGAACAAGCGCGCGGTTGAATGTATGATAAAGGCAGGAGCGATGGATTGCTTCGGAAAAAGCCGCGCGGCGCTCCTTGACGGATACGCGGACGTGCTTGACGGGCTGGCAAACAGCAAGCGGACGAATCTTGCGGGACAAATGTCGCTCTTGAATTTTTTAAACGATGAAGAAGGCGAAGCAGAGCAGGACAGCATACCCGATAAAGAGGAATTTCCGCTTCTGACGCTTCTTGCCATGGAAAAAGAAATGATGGGAATATATATTTCCGGTCACCCGATGCAGGAATATGAGGAGCTTTTAAGTAAAATAAACGTGAATTTTACAGCTGATATTGCCGGTGAGGAAAGCAAGATAAATGATGGCGATACCGTAACCGTTGCGGGTATGGTTTCTGCAAGGAAGGACAAGCTTACCAAAAATAATACGTATATGTCATATATTTCCGTTGAGGATATTTACGGTAGTATTGAAGTGCTTGTTTTTCCGAAGATTTTTGAGCGCGCGAGAAATCTGCTTGACCTGGGAGAGCCTGTTTGTGTGCGTGGCAGAGTTGATATTAAGGAGGAACATCCGCCGAAAATAATTGCCGACAGTATTTCACTGCTTGCGGATGCCGCGAAAATCAGTTCTGTCCCGGAGGACGGACGCAAGCTTTATATAAAGCTGAAGCTCGGAAAGGATTTTTTGCTTGACCGTGTTATGGATATTATTTCGCGATATAAGGGCACCACTCCGCTTTGCATCTATTTTGAAGAAAAAGGTAAAGCGCTTAACGCGAATCCGGAAAATTTCGTTGACGCTTCGGACAAGCTGATTACGGAGCTGTGCGAATTACTGGGTGAAGATTGTGTAAAATTGACAAAAATTTCATAGTAGGCTCTGTAAAAAAGAGTAAATTTGTAAAAAATAACAAAAAATAAAAAAACACTTGCTTTTTTAATTGAGTTGTGGTATAATAATAAGTGCTTATTAAATTTGAAAAACTGTAACGGAGGTGTTTACAGATGGCAAAATGCGAAGTTTGCGGTAAGGGTGTAA
>CACZTG010000059.1 GCA_902783995.1 uncultured Ruminococcus sp.
CCTCTGTTGACTTATAACCGGTATTTGAAGCCTGCGTGAAGGTGACACCGTTATCGGCAGATTTGGATACGCCTGATGTGCCAATCACAAATACATATTTTTTGTAATTTGAATTGTCCGTATTTATAAGCGTTTCAACATCGTATGCATCCGAGCTTTTTGCTACGGTAAAGCTGTCACCGCGGTTTGTGCTTTTGTAAAGAACTCCGCCTTTTGCGACAAACAGTGTTCCGTCATAAGGACTTACCGCGAGCTCTGCCGCGCCAAAACCCGAATTTATAAGCTCCCATGTGTATCCGCCGTCTGTACTGCGGTACAAACCTTCGCCCTCGTTCCAGCCTTTTTCTATCTCGTATGCCGATATATCTCTCGTGTGCGCGGCAAGGCTGAAACCCGTTGAAACAGTCGAATAATACACTACCGCGCTTCCGCCCGTACCATCGCACAAGCTCGCGTCATATGATGTCGGGTCCCACGCAAACGCGTCGCGTTTTCTCAGTTTTTCACGCGGGCTTCCCGATGAGTCGACGTTATTGTCAACGTCGTTTATTATCATGGTCTGCGTAAAGGTTTCCGCTCCGTCCTCCGACAAATACAGACCTCTTCCCCTGTAATTCTGCTCGGTCAGCTGCTTGTATCCGCTGCTTCCGTAAACTCCCTGATACGTTCCGCCTATTACTCTGTCGGGATTACAGGGGTCTATAACTCCCATACTGAGCCCTGAAGCACTTATATTTCTGCCGCATTCGCGCCATGTTGCTCCGCCGTCGGTGCTTTTGTTTATACAGCCGACATCCGCAAAGGATAATATCATGCTTCCGTCCTTTGAAATTGACGTATATGTCTGCACCTGCCCTCCGGAGCCACCCGAATGCCCATGCGAGAGCTGTTTTTTTGATACTATCGGCACAGGTTCCCATTCTATGCCGCGACTGTTTGAAACGTCATAGGTATGCCCGGACTGATAACCGACAGAGGTTATGTCCAGCGTTTCTGATTCTGTAACCGGGCGTATGCTTTCACTACCGTTCCATAAAAAGGCCTTTGCCGTGCAGTTTTGCTCCGAAATCCCTTCAATTTGCACCGTATTACCATCACTTACGGCGGTTTCCGTCAATTTACCGTCCCGGTATACGGCCGCAATTTTTTTTGTACCCTGCGGCGCGTTGCGGAATTTTGCGATAAATTCACTGTTTGCAACACTCAGATCTATTGCTATCCGCGTCCCGGTCGTTACCGTCCAGACCTCCTCGCGATTTCCTAACGAAGCGGCATATTTCTTTGTAAGCGTTCCGTCCGAGTATGTCGTTTCGCTCATAGGAGTGATTTCGACTCCCGCTTTTTTATAAAATTCAACTTCATCTATATTGCCGTCCGAAAAGGTGATGCTTCTCTGCGCCGTATCCGCACAGATATATTTCCCGTCAAGCGTCGCTCCCATTATCAGCGAATTGTCCTCCGGTATTCCCGACGTCTGCCGCGACGTAAGCGTCAACGTCCACCGGTTTATAACGCCGTTCATATTTCTCACGTACATCGGCGTCTGCAAAACATAGTTGTTTCCGCTCACAGTAACCTCAAGCGGAGCGCTGTCAAGGCTTACGCTGCATTCCTGCGGGTAATAATATCCACCGCCCGGTGAGCGACCGTCATCGGCGTCGGAGTTGTACAGCTCAAGGTTCAGATCCGACGCTTTTAGCTGCTCAAGCTTATCCTTTCTCATATTGTCAGGCAAACCGGCTGTCACCGTGTGGCTGAAATTATCGACCGTTACAGAGTTCCCCGATACTGAGCCGCCTATAATGCTTTCGTCAAAGCTCTGCGCCTCGCTTTGCGTCTTGAAAAAAGCTATATACTTAAGATTTACACCGCCTGTGTGCTTATAATCCGAACTGTTATATTTTAAATCTGCTAATGTAAACTTTAAATCGCTTTTGTTAAAAGACGATAATGACGGAAATTTGATTATGCTTGAAACATATTTTTTATATGTTATAGCGCCGCCTGAATTTACAATATTGCTTGAAGACAGCTTTGCCGTCGTAGTCTTTTCACCGTTTACACTGTATATGTCATAAACACTTACCGAGCTTGAGCCTGCCGATAGCTTGCCGCTTCCGAGATTTACCGACGAAGACGCTGCCGTATCGCCCTTAATCGTTGATATATCGTACGACATTCTTATATAGGGGTAGCTCTTTACGATACTGTTTGTCCCTGCAAATGTTATACTTTGAGCGTTTGTGCTCCATAACTGCAGTTCAAGCGCGGGTCCGCCGTAGTAGCACGAGCGCGGGAACATAAACTTAGCCAGCTGTGAAGAAGCAGAGTATGCGCCTGAGCCTCCGTTTATAAAGTTATTGACTTTTTCGAAGCTTGAAAAGTCATAAATATAATATGTATGACCCGAATTTGTCTTTGATTCACAGTAAGCAGATGCACCCATTGCCGAAATCGTAAGCAATGATGCGAGCATAATCAGCGAAATTGTTATACTTGTAATTTTTTTGAACATTTTTTCTTCCTCACTTATTCAATTTATAAGGCGGAGCAAGCTTGTATGTGCCCGTATTTGCCATACCAACCCACAAATAACCTGTTTCAGGATGAACAAACATGGTTTTAATGTTATGGCGTCCTACTACCGGCCCTGTTTTCACAACCGTTTTATCGTTATCGACGGTTGAAATTACCTGCCATGTTTCGCCGCTGTCACAGCTTCTGAGGATAGTGTAAAGCACATCCGATTCTTCGTGATAGCTTGAATCCGAGCTTGTACCGCCGACATAGATAACCTCCGGATTTATCGGATCCACTGCCATGCTCCATGCCCAGAAGGACTTTGTTATCTTTTTCATATTGGGTTCAAGCGACGTAAGAACGCCGTTTTGATATTTCCACAAATACCCGTATTCGCCAAAATACAGAATATCGTTTTTGTAATCATAATCCACGGCATACTGTATGGAATTATATTCCCTCGAAGTATCAGGCTCAACCGATATAACCTTCTGCCAGGTTTCTCCGTTATCATCTGTTTTTAATATTTCATAACGCGAGGCGCCGATAGCAAAAATTGTCGGATAATCCTTATTGTATGCCATAACAGAATATATTCCTTCCATTTGCGCCCAATTATGACCTCCGTCTAAGCTCCTGTATTTTCCGCAGAATATTACATCGGGATCGGTAGGCGACTGGAACATTCTGTTATAAAGGTATCCGTTTTCTACCTCAAGAAGCGTTTCCCAATTCTCGCCACCGTCAAAGGTTGCCATAAGAGTTGAGTTTTTGCCTTCCCAGCCCTTGGTGTTACAAATAAACACCGTATTCTCATCAAGAGCATACCCGCCGTACAGATGGTGAAGATCCCACGGTTTTCCGAATTCTTTAATAAACGTAAATGTTTTTCCGCCGTCAAACGTGACCGCACCGTGGAAGTCCTGCGCAGGTATCATCATATAATCGGGATTATATGTGTTAGGCCGCCACCAGCCGTTTATACAGGTCGCAACGCCGCCGTCATAATCCCATTCAAGAGTTTTGCCTGCGTCGTGGCTGCACTGCACCATATCCGCAGTCACCCAGACTTTATTTTCGTCAGTCGGATGATATTCTATCATTTTAGCTCTTGGCTGAAGATCATAAAATCCGTTGCCCGTATACACCGACTGTGACCACGAATTTCCTCCGTCTACCGAATACATAATCTGATACCTGTCATTAACTATCGCGCTCTTTGTAAAATACGCCATATGCTGAGGATTTGCAGGGCTTACCCTGAACACCATCGCGCCGTCACTTATGCTGCCCTTACCTATCTTTTTCCATGTTTTGCCGCCGTCCTCCGTTTTTTCAACTCCCGTCATTTTTGCTATATACACGCTTTTAGGCTCCGTATGTATCAAATCATATGCCTCGACACCTGTTTGTATAACTGTGAAATTGACTCCTTTATCCGTACTCCTGTAGAGTGTTTCGTGCTGCAGGGCATAAAGTGTTCCGTCTTCAAAGCTCACCATCAGATCGGCATTTAACATATCGGGATTTACAAGCTTCCAGGTATAGCCGCCGTCATCGCTCCGGTAAAGACCGAGTCCCTCATTCCAGCCCTGCTCTGTTTCGTAATCCTTTATTTCTTTGGTTTCGCCATCTACGGTCTCGGAAATAGGAGAATAGTAAACAATACTGCTTCCGCCAATTTTCTCATCATATGATGTGGGATCCCACGCGACAAGGTGCTTTGCTCTGGCAATCTCCCTGTCATTGTATCTCATCACCTGCTTGAAGTTTTCTGCGCAGTCTTCAGACAGGTATAAGCCCTCGCCTGTACGTTTCTGCCGTATGTAGTTTGCGGCGTTACCGTATCCTCTGTCACCCGAGATCGCTATGACTCTGTCCGAATTGTTAGGGTCGATTTCACCAACGCTAAGTCCCGACCCGTTCACGCCTCTGGCGACTTCCATCCAGTTATCGCCGCCGTCACAGCTGCGCATAACATTTCCGACATCGGCAAAGGCTATAACAATATCACCTGTAGTGTCCGCCGTTATCCATGTAAGATACTGGCCGCCCTCGCCTCCGGGATGTCCCTCGTCAAGAAGCTTTTGCGAAACGAACGGAACGGGCTCCCACTGCGCTCCCCATGAATTGTACACGTCAAATTTTCCGTCAAGCAGAGCCGCGGCGCCGCTGCCGCCCGTTTTGCCTACAGAGCCGTCGGCAACGAGCATTATGTCAGAAAACGCCCAGAAGCTTCTCGGAACATCACTAAACAGCTCCTCAAAATCCCGGTCGCCGTCAGGCTTTATCCCCAAAACTCTGTTAAGTGTTTTCACTGCCTCCGCCCTTGTAAGATATGCGTCTGCCATAAACGTACCGTCCTCATATCCCGAAAAAACATTTCCGGAATGCAAAAGTACGCCGTATAAATCATCTGTCACAGGCACATCGGAAAATTCCTTGTTTTCCTCCGAATCAAACGCGCCGAGACGGTATATCATATACGCAAGCTCGCCCCTTGTCACATTATCCCCCGGTCTGAACGCGCCGTCGCTCAATATTATACCGTTTGCAAAAAGCTTGCAAATATCCTCATAATACCATGCCGCCGCGTCCACATCGGTATAAGGAAGCTCTTCATTTTTGTCCGCTGCCGAAATTATACGCGAAAGCATAGCGCAGATCTCCGCACGCGTTACAAGCCCGTTAGGTCTGAAGGTGCGCTCCGCATATCCCTTTACATACGACGCCGAATAATTAAGCATCAGCTTGCCGGCGCTGTCTCCCTCATTTTTCGTATAAATAACGGGTCCTGTGCCGTCATCGTCATACTCATTATAAGCCTCCGCCGCGCTTTCGCTTTCAAAAAAACCTATATAGTCAATATAAAACGTACCGCCGGAGGACCATACGTCGGACCTTGCCGGATATAATGATATTTCCGATACGGCATTTGGTATTTTTGCCGGAATGACCGTTTCATACCACCGATTTTGGGCCTTGCCCGAAAACTTATCCAGAACATAGTCCGTATCACCTATATTCAGCTCGAGCTGCGCATCCGGGTTCACGGAGCTTCTGAAAAAATATCTGCATTTTATGTATCTCTTTCCCTGCAGCTCCTCTTTTTTCACCGGTATCACTGCGGCTATGTTTTTTTCGTAATTCACGCTTACCGCAAGGCATCCGAACAGCGTATCTATGCCCGCCTTTGAATAGCCGGCGCCGTTTTTAATACACACCTCTGAATTGTTATCATTAAAGCCTACTATATATTCCGAATCTGCGAAAGCGCCGTTTGTACCGGCAAACAGCATACTGATAAGGAGTATAAGTAAAACCGTCTTCTTTTTCATGATAATGTCGCTCCATTCTATTCGATAATAACAAACTGCGCCTCTGAATAACCCCATTTTCTTACCTGAATAACACGGTGACAGTTTTCTCCGTAGACCTTATAATCCTTGATATCCCTGTACGTCATTCCTCCGTTATTTATCTGACCGTTGCTCATTACCTGATATTTGTTTTCTCTTTTATCAAGAAATATTGTTACATCATCACCAAAATCCTTTAACGTCGCAATATTGAAATCCAGATTCTCAGGATTTTTAACCGAGCCGTCCTTCAGATTTTCATACGTGACACGTGCATATCCGTCCTTTATCTCATAAACATCAAAGAACTGTATTCCCGGATAATCCAATATATCTCCCATCTGCCTCGGCATAGGGTCATTACCGCTTGAGTCGCCCTCAAGCCTTGACGACGCCTTAAACGCTTTAAGCGGCTCCGTTTCGCTCGCATCGTATATAAGCCTGACAACGGTTATCTCATCCCTTGAATTAAGATCATACCATATTATATCGCCTACGCCAAGCTCATAGGTCTGCTCATCCTTATCATAAAGCACTTTATTTGCCGGATCGCTGTAGGACTGCCCTGCCGCATATACTGCTTTACAGAATTTGTCCTCCGTCGCATAAATTTTTGTTGACGAATAGCCTGTGCCCACAACAGTCAGCTCCGTTACGACCTCATCATTTCTTAAAACGGTTTTTATTTTTCTTATCATCCTGATGATATGCTGCGTAGGCTTTTCCTTGCTCGCATTACTTTCATCTCTTACAAGAATTACGTCCGCAGTAAAACCGTCGTCAAAGCTGTACGCCTCGATCTTGTATTCACTGTCGTTTTTAAAATACTTTGAAGGATCACCGAGATAGAATCTGAAATCATCCTCGGTAGCCTGCCTTACCTGCTGAGCGGTACCGGCCGGCGCCACTACAACGGTCGCCGCGTTATCGGCAACCACCTTTACGACGCGGCCGAACGTGTATGCGGCGCTCTTATACCAAAGCTTAGACGTATTTGTTCCGATATACGAGGAAAAAATTATTCTGAAGCTCGATGCACTTTCAGTCTCGTTCGGTATGCGCTCCGTAAGCGGCGTAGGGTCGACCTCAAGCGGCTGATTGTTATACGGCGTGTCGATCTCCGTTATTTCCCCTTCATTGTTTTTCTTATAACGTATAAGCTGAGGCATTACCTCTCCCGTTCCCTTTGACAGCGCCTCAAGCGCAGAGTCAATGGTCATTTTTTTTCCGTCAATCTTGATTTTATCATCTTTTGAATAGAATACCTCAATCTTATTGTCTGATGTAAAAATGCTGAGTACAAGCGCCTCGCCTATAACCTCATGCCTTTCTGATTTTCTCGCTTCTTTCAAAAATCCAAGCTCTGAATTTTCGACTTCATTTTCTAAGAATACAAGTAATCCCTCGCTGTTTATGTACGCCGAAACCTCCATCCCGGCTCTGATATTTTTTACATATTTTGAAAAGTAATCATAACATAATTTATACTCGTTATTGTCTATTTTTATTATGCTGTTATCTTCGTCCGCGGCATACTCCGCAATGCTTCCTTTAACTTTTTTGGTTGAAAGCTTTATGCTTACTGATTTTCCCGTTTTGCTTTCATAAACCTGCAAAATATTTCCTTGTTTAATTGAATCTACCGTTATTTCGGCGCCATCCTTTAAAACCTTCAAAAAATCAGCATCTTCATATGTTACAGGCAACTCGCCGTTAGTATCGTAAATTTTATACTCTTTACGGTCTGTGCTTGCCACAATAAGAGTTCTGTACTCATTTATGAATACAACATCATATCTGCCGTTATAATCGGTATCAACGAGCCTTATATCACCGTATTCCGGTTCTAAATCACTTGCAGTATATCCGGACCATTCAACACCGTTATATATTACTGTTTTAACCGTGTCAAGATTGGCGCGTTTCATTTTTTCTCCGTCATAATATTTATACAAATTACCGCTGTAGCTTACAATATCGGCTGCCGAAAACTGTACCACCCGGGAATTATAATCGGGATATACATAAATAAGCTTACGTTTTTCTGTCTGCTCATTATTAATAGTTATAAAATTTATTTCACAGCCTAAATACGGATTCATATCAAGCTCTGTATTATATAATTCGGAGCTGATTTTAACCTTTCCCTTACCTGCTCCGACAGGAGAATCGAGCGCCGTCATGTCGGTCGCTTCAACTTTGCCTTTCAGAGCTTGTGCATCAAAATGGGCTTCTATATATCTTTCATCACTTTTTTCAAATAATATATCTTTGGAGTACGAAATTGCAGCCACTTTTTCATAAAGCGCATCTACCAATATATCTGCAAGCTTTGAAAAGGTTATTTCTGCGTCCTTATTTACATTTTTACATAAATTCAAGGACCTTGCCGCAGGAATATAACCTCCATAATACTTTGCAGCCATATTATAACCGAGCGACTTTATAACAAGTCTTATAACATCTGCCCCCACAATAGCCTTGTCTGCATTAAAAGAGCCCGACAATCCATCGTCCATAAGCTCAGATTCAACAGCAGTTACCACATATTGCGCCGATTTTTCATCTACATCATCGTAGCGCGAATTTGCAGAAAGCACATCCAGACCGTAAAATCTTACGGCTACTTCGGCAAAATCCTTGCGCGTTACCTGTTCTGCTGCTTTTTCAAGCATCTCACCACTGTAAATGCCAAGAATTTGCAGAACTCTCATTCTCTCTGTCGCGGGCTCTGCAATTTTCTCTTCACCGTCATTTGCTGCGCCCGCGGCGCAGAACGGTAACATAATCAAAAAAATCATGCTGACAACGAGTAAAAATGCTATGCTTTTCTTCCTCATATTTAAATCTCCTAACACTTGTTATCTTGCTTCCCTGACATTCATTAAAGCTGTTACTATAATTGTCGCTTCCGCCCTTGTCATATCACGTTTCGGCTCAAATCTGCCGTTACTTCCGTTTATCAGCCCCATCTGTTTTAATGTTGCAACAGCTTTTTTTGCATACCCCGCAATATCTTCGTCATCACCGAAATCCGAGCTGTCCGTTTCTTCCTCGATTTTTCCCATTTTCTTCAGAACATTTTCTGCAATTACTGCCATATCCTGTCTGATAATATTTTTGCCTGTGCCGAATTCTTTTTCGGAAATACCGCTTATAATTCCGGCTCCGACAGCCTTTGAAATGGCGTCATAATACCATTTGTCAGCTTCGACATCGACAAATTCCACCTTACTTTTTTCATTTATATCGAAAGCCTTTACAATCATTTGTACAAATTCCTCACGGGTGATACTGTCTCCCGGCGCAAAGCTGCCATTGCCCCTGCCGCTTATTATGCCTTTTTGATAAAGCTCCTCAATACTCGGTTTTGCCCAATCATATCCTTCAAGATCCTTAAACCCGTCATTTTTTGCGCCGCCTGAAGGCGTATCCGTAACGGGAACAGAATCAGAAACCGTAACCGGCGCATTTGACGGTTTGGCTTTTGAAATTACCGCTCCGCCGCCGCCGCTGTTTCGTGAAGGCGTCTTTTTACCAACCGCGGTGACTGCCGCCTCAAAAGCTTCTTTTAGCCCTTCGATGCTGTCAAATTGTTGCAGAGTCAGCATTTTATAGGCGCTTGCAATATTATCCGTTTTTGCGCAGACCTCATTATACGAAGTACTGTCATATCCTATAACCGCAAGATTGTCCTCAAACAGCTCTTTGATAATTCCATAGCCTTCCTTCATAGATACGCCTAAAAGAAACGATTTTTTTACAAGCTCGGTACAAAAGCTTTCATAAGACAATTCATTCTTCGCCATATTGAACACCGTTTCACGTTCTTCACCTTTGAGCTTATTTAAAAATATTTTACTTACGTCCGATGTCTGAAGCTCTGTTCCTTCAATCAGATTTTCAAAAGCCTCGGCGGTATCGCAAGCGCGTATTTTAGCATAGAATAATTCACCCGATATAATATCCGCATAATTGTCAAGCGTATATTTACCGGCATATGAGGTCAAAATTTTGGCAAGATTTGTCTTTTCATCTTCAGTCAGGTCATCATAACCCGCAACAAGCTTTGCAAGACCGTCACCAAAATCGGCAATAAGCTCGTCGCTGAAATCTATCGTTAAACCGTTGAGCTTATTAATGAGATTGTTCATATAAGTATCGTCAATCGGAGTACAGTTGATTTTTATCTCCCATATTTCCTTTTTATACTCATTATCCTCATGCTTTTGCTCTAACGACTGAATTTCATATTTCAAGTTGAAGGTATCGGATATATCGGATTCGGCTTTTGTACACCTCCCGTCCAAAAGCGTTATTTCCAGGTTATCCAAAGACAGCGTTTCCGGCGTTATTTCACCGTCGGGCATATCTATTGTTGCTGTATACTTAAATAAATCAAGCTCCGCCGAAAACTTGTTTTCGCCGTTTGTATATGTTATACTCTTTACTGACGGATCAAAATTTTCAGCATCCTCCGCCGTTTTAAAAAGACCTATATATTTTATTATTATGTCACAGTTAACCGCATTTTCCCCCGCATCTGCCGGCGAGAAAATCAACTTACGGCTATCAGGTACCGATTCCATCTGTTCTGTTGTAAAGGAAAGAAATGAATATGACCTTCTGTAAATACCTCGCTGCTCGCAAGAAACACCGTCCTTATCCTTTACCTCCTTATTGGTTCCGGACGAAACAACTGTCGCCAGCTTTGACGCCGCCGCCGCCCCATCATATTTTATCCATGCGTCAAAGCTTCCTGTATATGCTGTCTGCTGATTATAGCTCATGCAAACTCTCGCGTACGGGTATTTGGATAAATCGAGCGCGTCGTCAAATTTTATTGAAACCGTAGGAGATGCTGCATCTGCAACATGTAAAAACAGTCCAAAGCCACCGCTTGTATTCCTTGAGGCAACATCGCTGATACTATAAGCGCTTCCGTTTTCTTCATCGTCATCTTTTAATATATTTACATATTCGGTTACTTCTTCTTCATCACAAAAATTCATGAAAATATAATCAGGTCCGGCAGCTTCTGCTCCCAACGACACTGTTCCCCCCAATAATAAGGGAAAGATAATTAAAACCGAAACAACTCTAAAAACAGCCTTCATAAACGTTCCTCCAATCACCCTTTGACCGCTCCTGCCATCATGCCTTGTGTTATATGCTTATTGCCGAGTATAAACGCTGCAAGTACAGGTACTATCGCAATAACGGTTGCCGCAAACATCAGGTTCCACGCAGATGCCGACTCACCCGAATTCTTTAATGCCATAATACCGACAATGAGCGTCTGCTGATCCGGTCTTGACATCGTAAACAGCGTCGGATAAAGATAATTATTCCATGAGCCGTTAAATCCCAACATACCTATTGTTATCATAACAGGCTTTAACAGCGGTAAAATTATTCTGAAAAATGTGCCCGTAAAAGAGCAGCCGTCTATTCGCGCAGCATCGTCAAGCGCTTTCGGAAGCGAATTTACAAACCCCCTTACAAGATATACCTCTATAATAGGCATACTGAAGCATTCCATAACTATAAGCCCCCATAAAGATGAGCTTAGCTTTATTCTTCCCAATGTTTCAAACTGGGGATAAATGGTAATAGGTCCGAGTTTTACAAACATCAATGCTGTGAAAATCGCAAATATGATCTTTTTCCCTTTAAACTCTCCTCTTGCAAACACATACCCCGCAACCGAAGATAAAAACAGCAATATAAAAACGCTTGTAAGCGAATACCAGATACTGTTAAAAAACATTTGTCCAACCCTGAAATTTTCCGAATTCCAGGCAAGCGCATAATTCTCAAACGTCCACTTCTTCGGGAATATTTTTTCGGCAGAGGTCAGGATTTCCGCATTTGTCTTAAACGATGCCATAAAGACGATTATAAGTGGGAAAATAACTATCAGAAACGCAATTATCAATATGGCATATATACAAATTTCATATATTGTTTTTTTCCTTTTCATATGTGCCCTCCTCAGTACAGATTTTGTGCACTGCTTGTGGCTTTACTGTAAATGCTTGCAATTATTATGTAAATTATGGAATTGATAATTGCAATGGAACATCCGTATCCGACATTCACGGTACCGGATGCAAAGCCGGGCACAAATTCGCCTATAAGATATGACATGGGAGTATGCGTCATTCCGCCGGGGGCGCCGTTTGTCATTACAATAACATAATCTCCCGTTTGCAGAGTTCCGTTTATTGCTAAAAGTAAAATCGTCTGGAATACCGGAATTATCATAGGAAGCGTTATGTAAAAAAACCGCGCCGTTCGCCCTGCGCCGTCAATTTCGGCCGCTTCATAAAGCTCCTCCGGAACATTTGTCAGCGCAGCCGTAAAATAAAGCACATTTGTACCGAAATTACCCCATATGGAGCCCAAAATAAGCAAGACCATCGCCGTACTCTTTTTTGAATACCATTCTATCGGGCTTGAAATAAATCCCAATTTCCCCAGCCAATGGTTTGCAAACCCGAAATATCCGAATATGTTTGTAAATATTACACTTATGATTACTGCGGATATGATTTTAGGCATAAAAAAGCTTGCTCTGAAAAACCCGCTTCCCTTTAGTTTACGGCTTAATACAGTTGCCAAAAACAATGAAAGCACCAATTCAATGGGCACTTTAATGAATGTAAACTGCAAAAGTGTTAACCATGTTTTCCAATATTTCACATTTGTAAGCGCCGTCAGATAGTTTTTAAATCCGACCATGTGCTCATGCCCCGGAATGAGATCGTAAAATGTAAATGAGTGAAAGCCAACCCAATACATCGGATATACCGTGAAAATAAAGAATCCTATCAGCGGCAGTGCTATCAAAAGATAGCACTGCAACTGTATTGATGTCTTTTCCTTCAATTCAAGCTTATACTTTGGCATATTTTCCCTCTATTCTTATCTTTTGGCATCCCAGTCTTTATCTATGTACGGTGTTGCATCGTAATCAGGATACAACTTCTTATATTCTTCTATGCCATCGTTAAGATTTTTCTGCCATTCTGCTCCGATTTCTTCAATTTCCTTGTCGGATAACATATTGGGCCATATTTTTTCAAGCCATTGCTTGCTCATGCTATCCTTTCCTGTTGTATCTGTTTTTATAGCCGCTTCCGAAGGTTTGCTTATATCCGCAAGCTTACAGAAAGCCTCCCAGTTCTCTCCCTGAACAAGACCGGAATCAATCTTTGCGCCTTCAACAAATGATGAATTCAAAGGAATATCAAGCCCCTCTTCATACGCTCTCTTTATATAGTCACTGCTGTAGAAGAGTTTTAAAACCTCAGCAAGCTTATCAGCGCCCTTTTCGTTCAGTGATGCTTTATTAACATAATATCCGCCCGATAAATCCATATGCTGCTTATAAACATGATCTAAATCTTTTACAGGAAACGGCGCAACTCCCCAGTTTATTTTTGCAGGAAATTGGGTTGTAAGAACACCGTAATCAAAGCTGCCGGCAGTCTTCATACCAATGCCGCCTTCCGCAAACAAAGCCCTCGCCGGGTCGTTATCCAGACCCTCAACATCGGGATAGTAGCTTCCGTCCTTCTTTATGCCAATGTGAATTTTAGCAACCTCGACCTCGCTGCTTGTATCAAATTTTCCCGTCGCCGGATTATATGAGCTTATAAACCCGATAGACGGAACAGCCATTTTGGCAACGTCTATTCCGTACCATGCGGAGAATTTGCCCGGATATATAATTCCATACTCTTTCTTTTCGGTATTTGTAAGAATTTTTGCGTACTCTCTCAACTCATCAAGTGTTTTTGGCGGAGTTGCTTCACCATTCTCATCTACAAGCCCGGCCGCCTTGAACATATCAATATTATAGATAAGTCCGTATACGGTACAGCATCTCGGAACAGTATAGGTTTTTCCGTCTATCATGCTTCTTGTCGGCAGTATGTAGTCGGAAAATCTTTCCATGATTTCTTCTGTTCCCGGTATATCCTCGAAAGCAGCAATCTGGTCATTTGCTACCATTTTTTCCATATCTCCGCCCTGGAAAATATCCGGCGCCGTTCCGTTCTGCATTGCAAGGTCTATTTTTTCGGACATGCCTCCGCTCTGAACGGTGTATTCAATCCTTATATCCTTTTCCTTTCCCACGGTATTGTTCCATTCTTCAACAATACCGTTCACGAAAGCCTTATCATGACCATTGCCTGTCCATACCTTTACTACAGTTATGTCGTCGTTTGCTTTGTCCTTACAACCGGATGTAACGCCGATAAGCGACATACACAAAATCGCAACAATAACCTTTTTAAAACTCTTTTTCATAGCTATCACCTCATATTTTTTTGATTCAACAAATTTTTTTACATACATCTCTACTTACTAATATAATTATATCATCATAAAATTACTAAATCAAGTTAATAATTTGTAAACCGGCTGCAGCTTTTTGGCTTTTTTCACCGTTTTTTCTTTTCTTCCAAATACCGGCTTATTGAAAGATATGTCCCCGCTGTCCAACCCAGCATCGTTGTCTGAGAATTGCTTACCGGTCTGTTATTTCCTTCGACCGCGTTGTATTTTTCCCAAAGCTCTCCCGTTTCTTCAAAAACCCTCTCGACCATATTTATATATTTTTTACCTATCCTTACGGCAATATCCGTAAACCCGTACCTTTCAAGTCCAAACACCGTAAGATACTGAATACATGGCCACGCGTTGGGATACGCCCATTGAAAAACTCCTTTAACATCGTGCTTTTCACAAACTGTTATACCGTAATCGGTTTCAATACGCCCGATGTTTTCTGAAACAGCCTTTGCCTGTTCTTCATTTGCAAGTCCAAAAAAAAGAGGATACACGCACGCATCTGTGAACATTCCAAGCTCCTTTGTATCAAGCGAATAATCATAGAACAGCATATCCTCCGAAAGCAAAAACTCATTCATCAGCTTTTTCCTTTTTTCCGCGCGATTTATCCACAGCTCAGATTCACCCGTGCCGAGCACATCCGAAAAATATTCCATATTTTTTTCAAGTCCGTACAGTATTGAATTTAAGTCAACCTGAACATACGAATGTCCTTCAATTCCCCATCTGTAGCACAGATGCAGTCCTGCCTCGCAGCATATTAAATACTGCCTTGCCATATCGTACTCCGTCATATCGGGTCTATATCCGAGCCTTTCCGCAAATCC
>CACZTG010000060.1 GCA_902783995.1 uncultured Ruminococcus sp.
AAACTGGGCGGAAGCGGACAGAATCCGTGATGAGCTTCTGAAAATGGGAATAGAGCTTAAAGACACGCCGCAGGGCGTTCAGATAAAACGTACAGAAGTATAAACGGAGGCGCGGTATGTTTGGAAAGCTTGAAAAGGAAACGGAAAAGCCGGCTTTATATTCACCTCTGGCACTTGCGTATATGGGTGACTGCGTTTATGAAATGTATGTAAGGCATCACCTGCTTGCGCAGGGGAATTTTTCGTCAAACAAGCTGCATAAGGCGGCAATGAAATACGTTTGCGCGGAGGCGCAAAGCGCCTTTATGGAGGAGCTTGAGCCGCTTCTTTCAGAGGAGGAGGAGGCTGTTTATAAGCGCGGCAGAAACGCGAAATCGCCCACTGTGCCGAAACACGCGGAGCTTATTGATTATAAGCGCGCCACCGGTCTTGAAGCATTACTTGGTTTTTTGTATCTTGAAGGGCGTGAAGAGCGTATAAACGAAATTATGACTATACTTTTTAGCAAGATAAATGAAAGGATATGACGTTATGACAGTAAAGGAACTTGAACTTACGGCTTATAAAATAAGACGTGACATTCTGACGGAGGTTTTCAACGCGAAATCGGGGCATCCGGGAGGCTCGCTTTCGATTGCGGATATTCTTGCCGTTCTTTATTTTAAAGAAATGAATATAAACCCGCAGGACCCGCAAAACCCTGACCGTGACCGTTTTGTGCTTTCGAAAGGGCACTGCGCTCCGGCGCTTTACGCGGCTCTTGCTCACAGAGGATTTTTCCCGACCGAAGATTTGCCGACGCTCCGAAAAATCGACAGCTATCTTCAGGGACATCCCGATATGCGAAAAGTTCCCGGTGTTGATATGTCAACAGGCTCTCTCGGTCAGGGCATATGCGCCGCAAACGGTATGGCAATGGCGGCAAAGCTTGACGGTAAAAATTACAGAGTATATACAATTCTCGGAGACGGTGAGCTTGAAGAAGGACAAGTCTGGGAGGCGGCAATGTTTGCCCCGCATTATAAGCTTGATAATCTTACCGCGTTTATCGACCTCAACCTTTTGCAAATTGACGGAGACGTAAGAAAGGTTATGAATCCCACTCCGGTTGATAAAAAGTTTGAAGCCTTTGGCTGGAATGTTATATCCGTATGCGCTCATAATTATGAAGAAATAACAGAAGCAATAGAAAAAGCGAAAAAAACAAAAGGCAAACCGACCGTAATTGTATGCAGCAGCACAAAGGGCAAGGGCGTATCGTTTATGGAAAACGAAGCTTCGTGGCACGGAAGCGCCCCGAATGAGGAGCAATATAACCTTGCGGTTGCCGAAATTGACGCGAAAATCAAAGAATTGGAGGGCGAAATAAATGGCTAAAAAAATTGCGACCCGTGAAGCTTACGGCAACGCGCTTGCCGAGCTTGGCGAAATAAATAAAAACATAGTGGTGCTTGACGCCGACCTTTCAAAATCGACAAAGACCGAAGTCTTTAAAAAGAAATTTCCCGAAAGGCATATAAATATGGGTATTGCCGAGGCGAATATGATGTCCACGGCGGCGGGTATCGCTTCCTGCGGAAAAACCGTTTTCGCGAGTTCGTTTGCCGTTTTCGCGGCAGGCAGAGCCTTTGAGCAGGTACGAAACTCTATTTGTTACCCGAAGCTTAACGTTAAAATCGGGGCGACACACGCCGGCATTTCTGTCGGTGAGGACGGCGGAAGCCATCAGGCGGTTGAGGATATCGCGATAATGCGCGCGCTTCCGAATATGGTCGTTTTAAGCCCCTGTGACGCCGAGGAATCAAAACAGGCGGTGTTTGCTGCGGCAAAATATGACGGTCCTGTATATCTTCGTTTCGGAAGGCTTGCCGTAGAATCCGTTTATGAGGAAGGCAAATGCCCGTTTGAGCTTGGCAAGGGCATTACTCTCCGCGAAGGAAAAGACGTTACAGTTGTTACAACAGGGCTTATGGTACAGGAAAGCCTTGCCGCGGCGGATATTTTAAAATCAAAGGGAATTGAAGCCGGTGTTATAGATATTCATACAATCAAGCCGCTTGACCGTGAAATTATAAAGCGGGCGGCGGGGGCAACAGGAAAAATCGTAACCGTTGAAGAACATAATATTTACGGCGGTCTCGGCAGCGCGGTTGCCGAGGTTATTGCCGAAGAAGCTCCGGCAAAGCTTTTAAGAATAGGCATAAATGATGAGTTCGGAAAATCGGGCACGCCGGCAGCGCTTCTTGAGGAATACGGGCTTAATGCCGAAAAGATAGCAGAAAAGATAGAAAAATTTGTAAAATAATTCAGGTCAGAGGTCGTAACAAAATTTATTCATTTTGTCACAGCCCAAAACTATTTCCGGAGGTGATTTTATGGCAGAAGTTGCAGCGCCGCTTGCGGACAGAATACGCCCGACAACCCTTGACGAGGTTGTCGGTCAGCAGCATATACTCGGGCAGGGCAAGCTTTTGAGGCAGGTAATCGCTTCGGGCAGTCTCCCGAATATGATATTTTACGGCCCTTCCGGAACGGGGAAAACAACGGTCGCAAGGATAATCGCAAGCTCCGCCGGCAAAAAGCTTTATTCGCTCAATGCAACGACGGCTTCCGTAAGCGATGTGCGCCGTGTTGCCGAAAGCGTCGGCAGTATTGAAGCCTCCGGCGGCGTGATTTTATATCTTGATGAGATACAGAATTTCAACAAAAAACAGCAGCAGTCGCTTCTTGAACATATTGAAAACGGAAATATAACGCTCATCGCCTCCACTACCGAAAACCCTTATTTTTATGTATATAACGCGATTTTAAGCCGAAGCACGGTTTTTGAGTTTAAGCAGGTATCGGCGCAGGACGTTAATGCCGCTCTTTTACGCGCGGTTGATATTTTAAAAGAGGATTATAAAAATCTTGAATTTAAAGCTGATGATGACGCCCTTTGGCATATCGCGAACGTTTGCTTCGGAGATGTAAGAAAAGCCCTGAATATACTTGAAATATGCGCTCTTGCGGGAATAGGGGGAAAGAGTATTCATATAACTCTTGATATGGCGGTAAGCGCTTCAAACCGTCCCGCGATGCGTTATGACCGTGACGGCGACAGCCATTACGATATTTTAAGCGCCTTTCAGAAATCTGTCAGGGGCAGCGACCCCGACGCCGCGATTCATTATCTCGCGAGGCTTGTTGCCGCGGGTGATTTAATATCAATATGCCGCAGATTGCTTGTTATGGCGGCGGAGGATATAGGTCTTGCGTACCCCAACGCAATTACTGTTGTAAAATCCTGCACGGACGCCGCAAAGGAGCTTGGTTTTCCCGAAGCGCAGATTCCGCTTGCCGAGGCGGTCATACTTCTTGCCACGGCACCAAAGTCAAACTCGGCGGTTAACGCAATAGGCGCGGCGCTTTCGGATTTTGAACATACCGATACGGGAGATATTCCCAAGCACCTTAAGGATTCTCATTATAAAGGCGCGGCAAAGCTCGGAAACGGGCAGACTTATAAATATCCGCACAGTTATCCAAATCACTATGTAAAGCAGCAATATCTTCCCGATAATATAAAAGACAGGGTGTATTACGAATACGGCGAAAATAAGACCGAACAAGCGGCAAAGGAATACTGGGAGAAAATCAAAAAATAACAGGGCGAAAAAATTTCGCCCTGTTAAAAATATCTAATTATACATACCGTTTGCCGCCATATAGTTGTAAATTTTTTCGCCGTGCTGCTGCTCGGCTTTTTGTATGCCGTTAAGCACGTTTCTGAGCGGTGCCTGCGCAAACTCAAAGATAGACGTGTCATAGGCGCCCGAAACGTATTTTTCGGTCGAAAGCGCGTCCTGACAAAGATATTTGTCATTTTCCTTATCCTGTTCGCTGTAATCGGCTTCCTTTTCGACTGCGGACGCGTTAAAGCCGCTGCTGCCGCCGACATTAGGCTCAACGCCGTTTAAAATTTCGGTGACGGTATTAAGGTGAGAAATTTCCGCCTGTTTTATCTCGTTAAAAATATCCTTGAGCTGCTGTTTGCTCGCTTTTTCGGAATATCTTGTATATTTGTCGATACAAAGTTGTTCGTTTGTCTTTATATCCTCCAAAAGCGATTTTTCTTTTGCTGTCAAATTCATATTTTACATTCCTTTCCTTTAAAAGATATTTTTGTTTTTCCCTGTTTTTTGTAAATTATGCATTTTTATTTGACTTTTTTGATTCAATATGATATACTTTTTTGTAATAAAACAAAAGGTCGGTGAGTAAATTATGTTACAGGAGATAGTAGAAAAAAGCCGAAATATTGTGTTTTTTGGCGGCGCGGGCGTAAGTACGGAATCCGGCATACCCGATTTTCGTTCCACGGACGGTCTTTATAATATGAAATACGATGTTCCGCCCGAGGAAATACTCAGCCGCACGTATTTTGATAATCATACCGAAAAGTTTTTTGAGTTTTACAGAGATAAAATGCTGTTTCCGCAGGCAAAACCGAACGCCGCGCATCTCGCACTGGCGAGAGCCGAAAAAGCCGGAAAGCTTACAGCGGTTGTCACGCAGAATATTGACGGGCTGCATACGGCGGCGGGCAGCCGCACGGTTTATGAGCTGCATGGTTCGGTTTTGCGGAATTATTGTATGAAATGCGGTAAATTTTTCTCTATGGAATTTATTTTAAATTCTACGGGTGTGCCTCGCTGCGAATGCGGCGGAATAGTGAAGCCCGACGTGGTTTTATATGAGGAAGCGCTTGATAATGACGTTTGTGACGCCGCTGTTAAAGCAATATCACTTGCCGATACTCTGATTGTTGCCGGTACATCTCTTACGGTATATCCGGCGGCGGGAATGATAAGATACTTCGGCGGCGAAAATCTTGTGCTTATAAACCGTGACAAAACTTCCATGGACAGCGCCGCAAATCTTGTACTGCATGAAAAAGTCGGCGAGGTTCTTTCAAAGCTTGAATTTTAGAAAAGAGGTTTTTAAAAGTTGGACAGAACAAGTGAAATTATAAAAGTAAGCATAAGAGGCGTTGCCGTAAACCTTTTGCTTGTGATTTTCAAAGCGGTTGTCGGATTTACGGCTCATTCCGTCGCTGTTATTCTTGACGCCGTGAACAATTTAAGCGACGCTTTTTCGTCTGTTATAACAATATTCGGCACAAAGCTTGCGGGAAAGGACGCCGATAAAAAGCACCCCTACGGTCACGGCAGGATAGAATATATTACTTCGTCGGTTGTTGCGGTTATCGTACTTACGGCAGGTATAACCTCACTTAAGGAATCGGTTTTAAAAATTTTAAATCCCGCCGAAACCGCATATACAGCCATATCGGTTTTTATTATTGCCGCCGCTGTCGCGGTAAAGCTTTTGCTCGGCAAATATTTCAGCAAAAAAGGCGAGGAGTTTAATTCAGCTTCGCTTAAAGCTTC
>CACZTG010000061.1 GCA_902783995.1 uncultured Ruminococcus sp.
GGCAAACGGAAAAAAAGAAATTATCGAAATAAACATAAAGCCCGAAGTGGTTGACCCCGATGATATAGAGATGCTTCAGGACCTTGTCGTCGCGGCTGTAAATGACGCGCTTAAACAGGTTGACGGTATGGTGCAGTCGGAAATGGGTAAAATAACCGGCGGGCTTAATCTTCCCGGGCTTTTCTGAGAGTATAAAATTGGAAGCGGTTTAAATTATGTACTGTTTTTTTCTTTAAACGGTATGATAAAATTATATTGACTTTGTGGAATTATTATGGTATAATTAAGACATAAGGAGATGATTTTATGCCACAAATAATACCGATTCGTGACTTGAAAAACACAAGTCAGATATCAGAAATATGCCATTCAACCGATGAACCTGTATTTATAACGAAAAACGGTTACGGAGATATGGTTTTAATGAGCATTGAAGCATACGAGAAAAAACTGTATTTAAGCTCTCTGTACGATAAGCTTGAGGCGGCGGAGCAATCAGCGGCAAACGGCAAAGTAACCGACGGCTTTGAGACTTTAAATAAAATAAGGAGCAAATATGGAATATAAGCTCTTAATCACAAAGGACGCCGAAAACGATATAAATGACATTATTTTATACATTGTAAACGAGTTAGAAAATTCCGATTGCCGCAGGAAACATTTTAGACGAAATTGAGAAATGCTTTAAAATACTCAAGGCTACACCGACGGCTTTTTCGTTATGTGGCGATAAGCGTTTAAAAAACAGCGGTTACAGAAAAATACCTGTGAAAAATTATATTATATTTTATCGTATAAATGAAGAACTTAAAACCGTGTATATTATGCGTGCCATATACGGAAGAAGAAATTATTTTAAGCTTATTTAAAGGACAAAATTGGAAGCGGGAGTTTACTATGAACGGATATATTCCGCCTCTTGCGAGGCTTATTGACGAATTTGCCGCAATGCCGGGCGTTGGCAGAAGAAGCGCGGCGAGAATGGCATTTTATGTGCTTAAAATGACCGATTCGCAGGCAAATTCTCTTGCGGGAGCAATAATTGATGCTAAAAAGAAAATAAAATACTGTTCCGTATGCTGCAATCTTACAGATACAGACCCCTGCGCGATTTGTACGGGAGCAAGACGTGACAGAAGCGTAATTTGCGTTGTTGAAAATGCCCGTGATGTTATTGCTCTTGAAAACACAAACGAGTATAAAGGGCTTTATCACGTGCTGCACGGCGTCATTTCGCCAATGGACGGTATAGGTCCCGAAGATATACGAATAAAGGAGCTTCTTAAAAGAATAACCGATGAAGTCGGTGAGGTTATTATAGCCACAAATCCCACAATTGAGGGTGAAGCGACAGCTATGTATATCTCGAAGCTGCTGCGCCCGCTTTCGGTAAAGGTAACAAGAATAGCTCACGGTCTGCCTATGGGCGGCGACCTTGAATATGCCGATGAGGTTACGCTCACAAAAGCTATGGAGGGCAGACAGGAAATTTAATTTAATAAGAATATTAGAATAAATCACCGAATAAAATCTTAATAGGGTTTTATCCGGTGATTTTTACGTATATCAGTTTGGAAGGAATGAAATACATATGAATACACGCAGGCGCAGAGCGGAGCATTACGGAAAAGAACGAAGCGAAACCGGCGGCGGGAAAAGAATATTCGTTCAGACGCTTATTTGCATAGCTCTTATATTTTATGTTTTGTTCGGCGGCACGCATGAGCTTCCGATAGGGCAAACCGTTATAGGCTTTGCGAAAGAAACGGTTTCGAGAAATACGGATATAGGTATGTGGGTTGGCAAACTTAAAGGAATTGTGGAGAAAAAAATAGGCTCTCCGAAAATGCCCGTCACGGACAAATCTGACAGCTTTACCGAAAAAGATGAACAAAAGACAGTATCATAAATCGGTCGTTGAAAGGTATGGTTTTAAATCTATGATTAATGTCTTTAAAAACTTTTTTGTGCATTATTCGGCATTGCTTATTGTCGCGTGTATGGCACTTAAAGGTAATTTTGACGCTTTCGGGCTTGTACTTATATCGGTTATAATTCATGAGTGCGGACATATAGCGGCGCTTTTTGTAAACCGCGAACACGCGGAAAGCCTTGTTTTGCACGCTTTTGGCGTGGAAATAAACACAAACGGGAAAAATATTTCCGATATGAAAATGATTTTTACAGCTCTTGCAGGACCTGTGCTGAGTTTGATTTCCGCACAGGTGTTTTATTTTGTTTTCAGACCGCTTTTTTTGCCTAATTTATGTATAGGACTTATAAATCTTTTGCCTGTTATACCGCTTGACGGCGGCAGAATTTTAAACAGTGTGCTTTTAAAAGCCTGCGGGAGAAAAAGCGCGAAGCTCATAATGCGGCTTACGGGATTGACCTTTGGGATATTTTGCGCCGCTCTCGGAACGGAAATTTTTTTGACCTCGGAATATAATTTTTCTCTTTTGCTTCTCGGAATATTTATACTTATATCGGCTTTTTGCGA
>CACZTG010000062.1 GCA_902783995.1 uncultured Ruminococcus sp.
ACCTTAAATAACAAGCTTTATATTCATGAAATTGACGCGGCAACGCACCTTACTCATAACAATAAATTCGCAAAGCTCCACGGAGTACCGGACGACTGTATGGAAAATTTAAGTCAGACGGCTGCGTACCTTCGCCGTGAAATCGGTATGGTACTTTCAAAAGGACAGGGATTTTGGCTTTTTGATATGTTCGGCGGTTGGTATAAGGATAATGACACAATGGAGGAAATTGAAAAAATCAGAAAGCTTGCGGATTTATTAAAAGACAAAAAATGCAAAAGTACAAGCGAAATTGCATTTTTCGTTGACCTCGAAAGCAACTACTATGTAAGCGGCGACAGCGATTACCCTATGTTTCAGTTCCAGGTTGAGGAGCTTAACCGCATGGGTATGCCGTGGGACTGCTACCTTTCGGGCGACCTTTTTAACGAAAAATTTGACGATGATAAATATAAGCTCTATATTTTCCCAAACCTGTTTAAAGCGGATGAAAAAATAATAAACAGAATAGACGCTTTAAGAAAAAAAGGAAAATCAATTCTCTTTATGCACGCGCCGGGCTATATATCGGAAAAAGGCTTTGACGAAGAAAATATGCGGAGACTTAGCGGCTTTAAATTAAAACGATGTGATTTTGCCCGTGCGGAAATGTCGATTGATATTAAGAATATCGGTCTTAAAAGCCTTGATTTTTCTCATAAGATTAATGCATGGAGAGAAAAAGACCCGAACAAGAAGAGAGTTAAGTTCAATATGCCGCCTGTTTTTGAAATTGAAGGAGAGTGTGAGGTTTTCGGAAGGTTTAACGAAAACGGAAAAACAGGCTTCGGGCTTAAGGAAAGAGCGCAGGGTGGCTTTGACGCATTTTGCGCCTGCGCACCTCTGCCGTGCGAGCTTATAAATATGCTTGCAAAAAGGGCGGGGGCTTTTGAGTTTTGCAAGGCGGGAACCGTAATGTACGGAAACAGCGCTATTATAACTGTATATTCGTATGAAGGCGGCGATATAAATATAAAAACGCCGGAGGACGCCGCTTTAACCGAATATTTTACGGGAGAAAAATATTATTCTGACATAGGAAAAGGGGCCTTAATACATTTTAACCCTATAGAAACAAAAATTTTTATAATAGGTGAAGTGGATAAATGATTAATATAGGTGTTTTCGGCGCAGGAAGAGGAGCGGATATTGCAAAAAATTTTATGCTTTTAGGCTGTGAAATTGTTGCGCTTTGCGATGACAGAAAGGACAAAGTGGCAGAGGCAATCAAAAAAATGAATTGCGGCTCTCCTGTAATATACGACGATTTCGACAAGTTTATCGGGCATGATATGGATGCGGTCATTATAGCGAATTTTTTTCATGAGCATGCAAAATATGCGGTTAAATGTATAGAAAAAGGCTTGCATGTTTTCAGCGAATGTATAAGTAACGGAACCATGGCGGAGGGTGCCAGGCTTATCCGTGCCGCGGAAAAACATCCGGAGGTTATTTATATGCTTGCCGAAAATTACCCGCAGATGATTTTTAACAGAGAAATAAAAAGAATATGCGATACAAGAACTCTCGGTAAAATTCTCTATGCGGAGGGCGAATACAATCACCCGGTAGCACCGGGCGACGAAGGCTTCAGAAAAAATTTTGAATATTTTGAGAAGCACTGGCGCCACTATGTTCCCGGGACATATTATATAACTCACTCTCTGGGGCCTATAATGTATGCAACCGGAGCGTCTCCTGTAAGGGTAACCGCCTTTGCGTCATTTTCACCGTATGAAGATAATACCGCCTGGCAAGCGTTATGACACAGAATGATGACGGCTCCGTTTTCAGAGTTACAGGCTGGGCAAAGTTTGGGGGACATCATAATTCGTACCGTGTATGCGGTACAAAAGGTCAGGCAGAGAATTTGAGGGGGACGGATAAAATTATGCTTCGATATAACAGATGGGATATTCCGAAGGGGTATGAAGAAATAAATTCGTATGTTCCCGAATGGAAGGATAAAGACGAAAGCATAATTAAAAAGAGCGGTCACGGCGGCGCGGATTATTTAACCGCAAGAACGTTTACCGAGTGTATTAGAAACAAAGAGCAGCCGGTGCATCCGTTTAATGTATATTCTGCCGTTAATATGTCCTCCGTTGCAATTCTGGCGCACCGTTCAATGCTGGAAGGCGGAAAACCGTATGATATTCCCGATTTTAAAAGTGAAGAAAGCCGAAGAGCGTACGAAAGCGACAGACTTACGCCCTTTTACGGCTCGGACGGAGCAGAGCCGAATATGCCGTGCTGTTCAAAAACCGATTATACTCCGGGTGATAAACAGCTTGAAGAATACAGAAAGCTGTTTATCAGGCAGTAAAATCCGAAAGACGTTTGAAAAGGCAGAACTGCCTGACAATCAGTCAAAAATATTGTAAATTTTGAAAGGAACGTTATAAGAATGAAAGCAAAGCAAATATTAACCGACAAAGAACATTTTATGACTGAGCTTGAAATTTTTCCTTCCGTTTATGCGGGCGGAGTGACAACGCTTGAAATATCTCCCGAAGCAAAAAGACCCTTATCCGTCGGCGTTGCGATTACGGGGGCGTCCTGCTATAATTTAAGCCTTATGGAAAAAGAGGAAAGAAAAAAATTTATCGAAAGTATTTATTCAAAAAAAGGTATGGGGCTTACAAACGCGCGTCTTACCGTGGGCGCGAGCGATTATTCGGCGGAGCTTTATTCCTATGACGATGTGCCTTTCGATACGGAATTAAAGCATTTTTCAATTGAACGCGACAAAAAATACATTATTCCCATGATAAAGGAAATTCTTGAAATCAATCCCGATTTGATTCTTTTTTGTTCTCCGTGGAGTCCTCCCGGCTGGATGAAAACAGGAGGAAGTATGTGCGGCGGCTATATGCGTGAAGAATTTTTGGAATGTTACGCCGAATATTATATAAAATTTATAAAAAGCTATGCGGAAAACGGAATAAAGATTTCCGCGCTTACACCGCAGAATGAGCCCGATACACAGCAAAACGGAAAGATGCCCGCCTGTATATGGCATCCCGAAATTGAAGCGAAATTTATAAAAATACTTCGCACCAAATTAAAGGATAACGGGCTTGATATTAAAATATGGATGTTTGACAATAACTTTTCCGAGGCGGAAAGCAGGGTAAAATGGCTGCTTGACAGCACAGACGGGCTTGCGGACAGCTGTGACGGCGTTGCTTTTCACTACTATACGGGAACTATTGAAGAAACCGTAAAAGTAACAAATGCCTATCCTAAGCTTTCGCTTCATTTTACGGAGGCGGGACCGAGGCTTTATGATAATTACGGTACCGATATATGTAAATGGGGTGTTTTGCTTTCAAAAGCAATAAAATGCGGCTACGCTTCATTTACAGGCTGGAATCTTTTGCTTAACGAAATGGGCGGTCCAAATATCGGTCCGTTTCTTTGCGGCGGGCTTGTAACGCGTAATTCGGTCACGGGTGAGCTTTCGTACAGCGGACAGTATAAAGCTTTTTTGCATATTGCTCCTTTTATTAATAAAAATTCTAAAATACACGCGGTATTTCAAGATGAAAGCAAAGAACTGCAGGTGTATGCATTTCCCAAAAAAGAATTTGAAATTGAGGGCTTCAGGATAGATAACAGCGGAGGGAAAAGCATTATTGTACTTGTAAACCCCAACGATAAAAAACAGCAGGTACAGTTTTTGTTTAATAATTCATGGTGGTATGCCGAGCTTTCACCCGAAAGTATTTCTACTGTGATTATCGGGCAATAAAACATGTTTTAAAAAACGGAAAGGGCGAGAAAGAATGACAAGACGAGAGATTGCTTTAAGGCATTTTGAAGAGCAGAAGGATTATATGAACGACCGCGTAAAAAGCGGAATTGAGCTTTACCGTAAGGGATATGCAAGCCTGAAATTCATCCTTCCGGACGGTACGCCGCTTAAAAATATTAGGTTTAAAGCGGAGCAAAAAAGTCACGATTTTAATTTCGGCTGCAACATTTTTCTTCTTGACGAGTTTGAAACAGAGGAGAAAAACAAAATTTACCGTGATATTTTCCCGGAGGTTTTTAATTATGCCGTGGCACCTTTTTATTGGGACGGTTTAGAGCCGGAAAAAGGCAAGCCGAGATATGATAAAAACAGTGAAAAGGTTTACCGCCGTCCGGCACCCGACCTTGTTCTTGAATACTGCAAGGAAAAAAA
>CACZTG010000063.1 GCA_902783995.1 uncultured Ruminococcus sp.
CTTGAAGAAGACGAAAACACAAAGGTTATCGCGCTTATTTCAAAGCCACCTGCCGAATCGGCGCTGTTAAAAATAATTGATGTTATTAAAAAATGTTCAAAGCCCGTTGTCGTTCAGTTTATAAACGGAAACAACAAGCTGCTTGAAGAAAACGGCATAATGTACTCCGAATCCTTTGATGAAACCGCAATAAAGGTTATGGAGCTTTCAAGCGGCAAAAAGGTTACTCTTAAAAAGATATTTGAAAATGATTTTGATGCAAAAGCTGAAGTAAAAAAATACGCGCCGTCACAAAAATATTTCAGAGCCATACTCTGCGGCGGCTCGCTTGCGGACGAAACACAGCTTTTATGGAGTAAAAGCGGCAGAGAGCTTTATTCAAATGTGGCAATGAAACCGGAATATATGCTCGAAAATCCCTTTGAAAGCTACAAGCATACCGTAATTGACATCGGAGACGAAACCTTTACAAAAGGCAGAGCGCACGTTGCAATCGACCCGACAGCAAGGGTAAACCGCTTTATAAAAGAAGCAAGAGACCCCGAAACCGCGGTTATATATCTTGATTTTCTGCTCGGATATGCGCTCCACCCCGACCCTGCTTCCGTTATGTCAGAGGTTATTACGGAGGAGAAAAAACGGGCACAGGAGGAAGGACGGCATCTTACCGTAATCGCAACAATTTGCGGAAGTGATATGGACCCTCAGGATTTTGAAAAACAAGCGCAGATATTAAAAGATGCCGGCGTAATAATTGCCGATACAAACAAAGAAATTGCTGAAATTGCATTAGATTTAATTGAAGAAACGGAGAGAGAAAAGTTATGCTAAAAGATGAAATAAATGTTATAAATGTGGGTACGGATGTATTTGCCGATGCAATAAAACAACAAGGCGGAAATGCGGTTCAGCTTAACTGGAAGCCGGGAAAAACCTTTCCGTTAAGCGAGCGCGCGAAAGCTTTACTTGAAAAAACAATGTATTCGGATTTTTCAAAGAAAATTGATGAAGCAAACAAAAAAGTAATTGAAATTTTCGATAACACCGACCCGTACTGGATAGGTATGAAACCCGCAAAAGAATGTGTACCCGGCGTTGAGGACGGAATGATAATGCATTCGGGACCCGATATCGCATGGGAAGATATGTGTGAAACTCAAAAGCAGGGCGGTATAAACGGCGTGCTGTTTGAAAGATACGCAAAAGATGAAGAAGAAGCAAGAAAGCTGCTTGAAAGCGGCGAAATACGTTTTGTTTCTTCAAACGACTATCATCTTGTAGGACCGGGTTCGGGTATAACAACGCCTTCTATGGCTGTAAATATTGTTGAGGATAAAAACACGGGCTTTAAAGGCTTTTGTCCTCCGTTTGAAGGCCCGAACAGAGGCGGTCTCGCAGGCTGGGGTATATTTAACGAAAGTATAAGAGAACACCTTAATATGGTGCATGACGTAATTGCTCCCGCAATGACAAAGGTACTTGAATTAAACGGCGGAATGGCAATGCGCAAAATATTTACAAGAGGCGTTGAAATGGGTGACGAGCTTCATTCGAGGCAGGACGCTACAGGACTTATAGCAACAACCGAACTTATGAAAATGCTTTTTGACGCTGATATAACACAAGACGCGAGAAAAAAATGTGTTGACCTTCTTTACGGAACGGTAAGGTTTTTCCATCCTCTTGGTATGGCTTCTGCAATGTCGCTGCTTGAAGCTGTGCGCCACGTAGATTATTCTACCGTTGTAACGTCAATGGTCGGAAACGGCGTAAATTACGCAATAAAGGTAAGTGGTCTCGGAACCGAGTGGTTTAACGCTCCCTCCCCTATGCTTACGGGCGAATATGTTTCCGCCGTTAATTTCGATGAGGTTCTGCCATGGATTGGCGACAGCTGCATACTTGAAAGCACAGGTCTCGGAGGTTTTGCGGCAGCAGCGGCGCCTGCCGTAATGCGCTCACTTGACAAAACCTTAAACGACGGAATTGAACAGACTCTTGAAATGGCTGAAATTACCCTTACCGAAAACAAAAACTATCTTATACCCGCTTTAAATTACAGGGGTACGCCTACCGGAATTGATATACGAAAGGTTATTGAAACAGGGATTGAACCTGTAATTCACGGCGGAATGATATCAAAAACAGGAAAAAGGCTTGGTGCGGGAACCGCAAGAGTTCCTTTTGAATGTTTTGAAAAAGCGCTCATAGCTTATGGTGATAAATATGGACTTTAATATACTTGTATTAAATATCGGAAGCACCTCGCTTAAATTTAAACTTTATGAAATAACTCGCCAAAGCATTATTGCAAACGGACAGATAGCTTCTGTTTTTTCCGCCGAAAGCGAATACACTTTTGAGAAAAACGGAATTAAAAAAAGCGGTAAAACCGATACAAGCAGCGGATATGGTATAGCTTTAGAAAAAGTTTTTGAATTTATCGGAAACGACAATAAAATCAGTGCCATAGCTTTCAAAACCGTTATGGCGGGAAATATCAACCGCACCTGCGAGCTTGATGAAAAGGTCGTTTCAAAAATGGAAGAATATCTGAGTGTCGCGCCCGCGCATAACCTTCCGTATATAAACGCGATACGTGAAATAAAAAAGCTTTTCCCTGATATTCCGTGTGTAGGCTCTTTTGAGACCGCTTTTCACAGCACCATTCCAAAATACGCTTATATGTACTCCATTGATTCTGCTCTTGCAGAAAAATACGGCATACGAAAGTACGGTTTCCATGGCGCTGCGCACAGTTATGCCGCATATAAGCTCGGAAAAGAAAACAAAAGGCTTATTTCCGTGCATCTCGGCGGAAGCTCCTCGGTATGCGCTATACTTGACGGGAAATCGCTTGACACAAGTATGGGCTTTTCGCCTCAAAGCGGGCTGCCGATGAACAACCGCTGCGGCGATATTGACGCTTTTGCCCTTTTATATCTTATGGAAAAGGAAAATATGAGTATAAACGATGCGAGAGAGTTTTTAAGCACTAAATGCGGGCTTAAAGGCATGAGCAGCATAAGCAATGATATGCGTGAGCTTGAAAAAAACGGCTGTGATGATGTAATTGAAGCTTACGCTTACAGCGCTTCAAAATATATCTGCTCATTTCTCCCCTGTCTCGGCGGCGTTGACGCAATAAGCTTTTCGGGCGGAATCGCTGAAAACAGCACTCTCGTAAAACAAAAAATATTGAACAGATTAAAATTTTCAGGTGCCGAAACAGATGACCGCCTTATAGCTTTAAAGCCTGATAAAGAGCCGCTTTTAATATCAACCGCAA
>CACZTG010000064.1 GCA_902783995.1 uncultured Ruminococcus sp.
GCCTGCGGCTGGTCGCCTGTCGGCTTATAGCTGCTGACCACTTTAAATTCTGACATACTTCTCTCCTATCAAATCAAACATTTGTTCGGTAAATATTATAGCATACCCCGAAGGAATTGTCAAGTAAAAAATATACAGATTGAAAGCTGTGTCTCTTCGCTGATGCCGCCCCACACGGCACTCATAGCATAGGCTTTCCGTTCTCGTCATATGTGCGGATAATGAGTGCCGGCATAGGATATAAACGGCTTTCGCGCCAAAAATCTTTTACAATTTTTCGCTCCATTCACTTTCTTTAAAGCCTACCAAAACAAAATCCTTACCTGTTAAAAGCGGTCTCTTTACCAACATTCCGTCCGTTGCAAGCAGTTTTAACTGTTCTTCCTCTGACATTTTGGGAAGCTTGCTCTTAAGCTCCATTGACTTATACAAAAGTCCCGATGTGTTAAAAAATTTCTTTAACGGAAGCCCGCTTGTTTTGTACCAAGCGGCTAATTCCTCAAAACCGGGATTATCTTCTTTTATATCACGAAGCTCATATTCAATTTTGTTATCATCGAGCCATTTTTTTGCTTTCTGACAAGTTGTACATTTGGGGTAGCAAATAAATTCAAGCATAACCTATCTCCCTTTTTTAGGATTTTTTTACCGTTCAAAATAATTTAACTGTAAAATACCATCATCAGAATTCTTGTCAACATTTTTTTAAAGTTCAAACAGTTTTTTCATTTCCGCTTCCATCGTTCCGTTCTTTGCATATTCCAAAGTGTCGCAAAGGCGTATATTATTTTTCTTGATATTAATCTCATCACTGAAACCGAGAATATATCGAAGACAGATACGATATATAATCTCCGTCGGAGCGCAACCGTATACTTGCTTGGCAAAGATATGATTGAGTCTCTCCGCATCGTCGGGGTAAAGTGCCTTTATATGCTTACTTTGATAAAGCCTTGTAACGATTTCCGTTATATACATTCCCGACTTCATATAGAGATCGGCAAAAGTTGCATTTGGGTCATCAAAACATCCGGGATTTTCCTGCTCAAGCCTGTCGACCATGTCCTTCACAACTTTTTTGGGCGTAAATATCTGATTGGTTCGCTGCGGCGGAATAAAATCAAATATATCGCCTTTTTGGTCTGGCTCAAAATAATTTGCAAGCTCAGAGCGTTTTTTTATAAATTCCTGAACCGCGTCATTGAATACAACTTCATCAAACAGATGACCGTCAAAATGCTTGGTTCCGCCGTTTTCAGCCGTATAATCTCCACCGTCACGGAGCAAACGGAACTGTTCAAGACTCACTCCCGTACCGTTTTGAGGATTGACAGTTACTTCCCAGAAAACCTCCTCGGGTACAAGCGTATCGAAGTTTTCAAGGGTGGTATTTTCATTGCCGTAAGCCATCAGAAATGCGGGAATCGTGCGTGAGAACCCACGCAAATGATCACGCACACTACCTTCAATTGAATTTTTCTCGGCGTTCAGCTTTTCGGTCTCTACGGTTTCAACAATTGTTTCCGCCGCTTTTTTTACAATTTCATCGCTGTGAAGCTTCTTATTTATGTTGTCAACCATGTCACGGTATTCCTGAAGTCGTCTTGCCTCATACGCTTCATCAATCTTTGTGATTTCCTCCATTGCAGCACCCGATTTTTGCGCTTCGCTGATTTTATCATCACGCTCTTTTATGAGCTGGTTGTCACGTATGGTATAATCTCCGTATTCACGGTTTACAACAGTATCTGTAGTTTCCTGAATTTTACGCTCCAGCTGATTTTTTGTAGATTTTCTCAAATCTCCGCCATACTGCGCTCTTGCTGTTTCCATGAGCGTGTCCGCAATCGGTTTTGAGAATTGTTCCTTAAGCGCTTTCAGCTCATCCTTTTTCGGATTTGGCGTAAGTTCTGCTATTCTCTGCATTTCTTCCACAGCTGCCGTCAGCTGTTCTTCCACATCGGCATACACCTTGTCACCGAAAAGCTCGCTCGCTGTTCCGATAACTTGCTCTTTCGGAATTTCAACCTCGCCGTTTTCATTCAGATACAGATTATCTCCTGTAGTTTCGTCTATCTCTACCGAGGCAAGCGCTTTTGGCTCTTCAATCGACTGCATGTTGTTTATGATTTCAATTATTTCTTTCGGCGCACCGAAAATGCCGCTGATGTTGGCAAATAAGAAATTCGACATAAAACCGCGCTCCACAACTTCTCTTGCGTGGATACGGCGCGGGATGGTGAGAACTTTCTCCGCGTCAAGCTCAATCATTGAGCCTTCCTCATCTTCGGCGTAAACAGGAAAGAAGTTCAAAAGCTCTCTCACATGCTGTTTGCGGCTGTCAAAATCACCCTTTTCCCCGGAAGTTTCGGGAATCAGGTCATTTGCAAACTGTTCAAAAATTGTAAGAGTGCGGGCAGGGTCAAAGTCAAACACATAGGCGTTTTGCTTTCTGTAGGAATTACCTTTCGTATCCGTAAACAAACATGGATTCTGCGCACGGAACGCCGCCTGCATATAGAGCGCAGGGCTTGCCATATTGGATAGCATAAGAACCGCCGTCCACTCCGGAATCGTCACACCTGTGGTTAGCTGACCGACAGAAAGAGTTATTGTCTTGTCGTATTTGGCAATTGCCTTTGTTACCTTATCAAAAGCCTTCTCGTTTTCGTCATCGTCATCCAATTTGCCGTCACCGGCTGCAAGGACAATTTTATAGTCCTTGAATACCGGATGAAGTTCCAGTTTTTTTGCAAGTGCCTTTGCGCTTGCCACACGGTTTAAAATCCAAAATGTATGCTTTAACTCATTCCGAAGCTCCGGAGTGGAGAACGGAAACTTTTCCTGCCTTGTCAGTGCATCAAGAAACTTGTTAACATCCGCGTCATGAACAAATTTCCCGGACTCGTTTGTCTTAAAAAATTCGTTAAGGTCAAATGCAAATTCTTCGGTATCATCTTCCGCAAGCTCAATGCCTCGCTTCACCTTGTCTCGGATAATATCCGACATCTGATAGGTAAAGAGCGACAGCCGCGGCAGATTGGCATACGGATTTTCAATCTCGTTTGAATCATCCCATTCACGCTTCTTTCTCTGCTCGTCCGCATACGTCCAGTTATAAATCGCGCATTCCGGAAATTTATCGTTTGCCAAAGCCTTAAACGGTGTGCCGGAGAGGTGCAACGTCCACCTGCGGCGTATATGATTGAAAGCGGTATCCGTCTTATATGTATCAACGCCCTCGTGAGCCTCATCCACAATAAGGACATCCCATGTGATTCCTTTTTTGTCGCTGATTTCCGATAGCTTTTCTTCATGCCCGCCGAAATATATGGATCGCTTCAAATTCTGTAAGGAAACAAATTCAATACAGCCTTTTGTATTTTTATACAGCTTTTTGATGTATTCCTCACGGCTGTAAACAAACTTTTTGTCCTTAATGCCGTTCACACTGCTCACAAAGATATAGCCGGACTGAGGACCGAAATAGGTCTCATAATCTTTATACCACGAATTGGCAATGGCGGGGCGGTTTGTCACAATAAGAATGTTTTTCGCGCCGAGTCTCATACAAAGGTCATAGGCGGATAAAGTCTTCCCGAAACGCGGCTTTGCATTCCATAAAAATTCCGCATTTTCAAGACTCTTAAAATATTTTTCCGTCATCGTCACAGCCTCATCCTGCTCGCCGCGAAGCCTGTACGGAATAACTGCGTCTGCTTCACCTTCCGAAACGATACCGTGATTTTGTGTAAAATCAATAAAATTACCGCGGGCGGTATTCGGCTCTATCTGAAACCATTCCGTACCGGATTCACGTGGTATGTCCAGTTTTTCGAGATACGCATGGAAAGCCTTGTCCTCAAATGTCCCGTAAGGCTCGGTCATATATGCCGCACGGAGCACCCACCATGTCTTGTGAGCAACGCCGACGATATGCGTCTGCTCGTTGATACGTGTTTCAACATCACGCTCCGTAAAACCGATCTTGGTCCAGCCGTCATGCGCCGGCACGCCCGGAGTGGTATAGGCATAGCACTGCGGAACAACTTTTGTGGCTGTTTTTATATTTATCGCCGCCATTATGCCATCTCCTTTACGTGAGTTTCGATAAATGCAATCTCCTCCTCGGATAAACCGTACTTTCGATATAGCTGCAAATCAATTTCATGTATGGACTTCGACCAGTCAATGTCGGAAGAAGTCGCAAAATTCTGCATGGGTATCATTTCCCACTTGTCGGGTGGATTATCCTGCGTAACTTTTAGTACACCTAACATGCACCGTGCAAATTTACTTGCAATATATTTATAACAAGCCTGTGCCTCATACTCATTATCAAAACAACCAATACTGATAAAAGATTCCGTATGCCCGATTACGGGCTGCCCGATTACGGGCGTAGTTAATACTTCTCCCAACGCCCCAGAACCATTGGATTTTGGTACGAATACTTTCCATTTATCTGTATTTTTAACATCTATTATGTACTCTCTTCTTACCCAACGGTATGTCCTATTATTCTCTGCTCTGCCATATATGCGAATATAATCAAAGCCGTCATTAGGCTTTTCTTCTGTATATATTTGTGGTAATCTTTCAAAAATGTTTGTAGATACATCATATGGATGTCCTTTACTAAGCTTACTTAATGCTTCAGGATGATCCTTATGCATTTTATCGTTCATCCGATATGCTGTACGAGTGAAAACTATCTTACTGAAACTCTTAAATTCTGCTGTCCCATGTACAACTTTTTTTATAATCGAATTTAACTCCGGGAAAGCCGTAAAAGTGCCAATAGCACCAAAATCTCTTTTATTATCGTGGTATGTGATTGCGATTCCACCCTTGATATCCGTATTGGAAAAAACCTTTGAACTGTCCGCTTCATAGGACAGCACCTTAAAATGTGGGTCATTCAGCATCTTTTCATTCCATGTCTTTGGTGTGCTGCCTGCATTGAAAAGGAAACGGGCAGGGTGTACAAGTTCCACTTTGTCTGCCACATCGTTTACTGCATCCATGAAATCATTATATACCGGCTTGGCGTAATTGCCGTTTTCACCGGAATCCTCAAAATCAGCATTATACGGCGGATTTCCGATTACATAATCAAACAGTTTCTTTCCCATGATTTATTTCTCCTTCACTTTTTTCTTCGCTGTCTTTTCGGCTGCTTTCACCGTCTTTAAATACTCTTTTTCAACGGGAGCAAGTGTTTCCTTTTGATATTTCCGGTATTCTTCCTTTGCCTTTTTCATTGCCCGGTCATGGCTGACCTTTCCCGAATCGGTCAACAGTTTTCGGTTTCCCGATGTGAGAAGCGAGTCAAGCCGGGAAACATAATCGCTCATATACATCGGTCTGTGTTCTATGGCATTGATTTCTGCCAAATCAAAATATCCCGACACGAGATTATTGAGTATTTTCAGTTCATCTTCGTTTAAATAATTCTTTGCGATGCCGATATCTTTTAAGGCGGGGAGTTCTCCCGAAAAAGAGGTGAGCCCCATAAACGGCTTTTTGGCATCGGCTCTTTCATAGATCACCTCTGCCGCAGTGTGTCCATGCGCCGCAAAATGCAGTTTGTTTTGCACAATTTTAAAAAATCGGGTAGATTCTTGGCTTTTCGGGTCGTAGTCTACGCTTGTGGCATAGAGGTCAAGAACCTGTCTATATAGAACCTTTTCAGATGAGCGGATATCACGAATCCGATCCAAAAGCTCTTTCCAGTATGTGCCGCCGCCGTTTCCTTTTAAACGCTCATCATCCATTGCAAAGCCTTTAATCAAGTATTCTTTGATAATGGATGTTGCCCAAATTCTGAATTGCGTGCCGCGAATGGATTTTACTCTGTATCCGACCGATATAATGACATCAAGATTATAATACTCGATATTTCTTTCAACCTGTCTGTCGCCCTCATTTTGAACTGTTGCAAAATTTGCAACAGTTGCCTCCCGAACCAACTCACCTTCCGTGTAAATATTCTTAATATGTCTTGAAATGGTGGATTTATCCCTTTGAAACAGTTCTGCCATCTGTTCCAGCGACAGCCATACCGTTTCGTTTTGCATATTGACATCAATCTTTGTTAAACCGTCCTCGGTCTGATAAATAATCATTTCGCCTCGTTCAGGAGATTTTGATTCCAACATATTGCTGTCCTTATTCATATTTGCATACCTCCTTCAAATCCATAAATTTCAAAGAAGCATTACTTCTCCAGTCCATGATGCTGCACGGCACGGCTTCCTGCTCGGAATCATCTTCGGCATCCATATCAAACAACAATACTTGCATGACTCTTTCATACGGCTTACCAAGCGGTACGGTATCTTTGAGCCCGTCCATCTGCCAGATGTTCCATGCTATTGTATTGGATATTTGCTCCAAAAGCCGGTTATCCGGTTTCTGTTTCCAGCGCTCCTCATAATAATCAACGAATGTCAGCAGCAAATTGATTCTTGCAATCAGCAAATTATCTCCCTGATATTCATATCCGTATGACGCCTCAAACGCCCGAATCGTCCATTTGAGCCAGTTCTCATATGTATCGGTATTTTCATTGACAACCCGCAGCTTTCTGTCAAGCATTCCGACACGCCGCAAAGTCGGTACAATCGGCTCACCTGTTGACACATCATAGCGGGAAACCAGATACGGCGCTTCTCCGCATGTGATTTCGAGACGGCGGGAATCCACATATTGCTGCCAATTTTTGTTTTTCGGAAATTCTATTTTACCTTCCGCTGCAGTCCATGTATGCTCCTCGTTTTCCGTATTAAATACGCCCGTGCGTCCGAACCAGTCCTCATCAAGATAATTATTCATTTGATTGCATAGCCATGCAGGGGTAAATACCTCTGCTTTTTTCCGTGTTCTCAGTGCCTGTTCTTCCTGCGGCTTTTCTATGCGCGGGCAAATGAGTTCGGTATGCCATAAAAGCGAACTTGCTTTCATTTGCGCCTTGTCCGAAAATTCTTTTCCGAATTTCTCATATATATCCGTAGCCCAAATAATATTCTTTTTTGACGATTTGTCCTGAAGCAGCAAATCCAGTACGTTTGCTACAGGATAGCTACTAATATCTATCAGTTTTTCCACAAGAGGGTTATCCTCCTTTTGCACATATTAATAAAGGTTTCGTTTTTTTATGTTTCTGCCAATCGGAA
>CACZTG010000065.1 GCA_902783995.1 uncultured Ruminococcus sp.
AACATCCTGCTGCGATGTTAAAGCGGCGCAAAGCTTTTTTGCCGTTTCATCTTCGGTTTTTGATATTATAACAGAAAAATCAGGCGGCTTGTTTTGAGCGGAGTATGAATAAATATCGTTTGCAACGGCTTGAAGCGGGGAGCCGTCAAACAAGCTTTCGTCCGTTTCTTTTCTGACATACCGCCATACGGTTATATCCCCGCACATAAGGGAAAGAAGCACCGCCTGTGCCCGAAAAACTGATTCGTCCTGTTTTTCCTCCGCGGTTTTATATGTAGAATATGTCCGTTTCGAAGCCGCATTATTTGATTTATAACTTATACGGTTTACCTCGGTTTTTATTGCCTCCTCAGAAATGCCTGTTTCCGCGGACGTTTCCGCAATGTATGCCTCACGTTCTATTTCGTTTTCGACTTCGGAAAAAACCACTGCCGCTTTTGTTACAAATTCTATTTTCTGCTCGGTGTTTTCTATATCGTATTCTTGCTTTAAACAGTCTATTTTATACAAAATATGATTTTTTGCGCCTTCAATAAGCTTTTTGAATTTTGCCGCGCCTTTAAGACGTAAATACTCGTCTGCGTCCTTTGTGTCCGGTATGACAAGCACCTTGAGTTTAAGGTCTGTCGCCGAAAGGACCGAAAGCGCGCGCATAACGGCAGCTTGTCCCGCATTATCACTGTCATAGCATATAATAAGCTCTTTTGTATATCTTGAAATAATTTTCGCATGTTCCGGTGTAAACGCTGTGCCAAGCCCTGCGACAGCATTTGTGAAACCGTATTTATGGAGTGATATAACGTCCATATAGCCTTCAACAAGAATAAGCCTTTCGGAGCAGTTTTTCTTCGCGAAATTAAGTCCGTAGAGCGTTTTGCTTTTGTTAAAAATCATACTGTCGGTTGAATTTACATATTTCATACCGTCGGATTTTGTCATTGTCCTGCCGCCGAAAGCAATAACATTACCTCGTATGTCAAAAATAGGCACCATTACTCTGTCACGGAAAAAGTCATAATATTTACCTGTTTTTTCGCTTTTTCTTATAAGCCCGGATTCAAGCATAAGCTCTTCGTCAAAGCTTTTTTCTTTTAAATGGTTATAAAGAGAGTCATAGTCCGCCGGAGAATACCCCATACCGAAATGAGTGACGGTGGGTATATCTATTTGCCTTGCGGCAAGGTAGGAGCGCGCGGTTTTGCCGCCATCACCCATAAGGCAGGAATGATAAAACCTTGCGGCGGTGACATACATTTCAAGCATTCTCTGCTTTTTTCTGAAAAACTCACCGTCAGAAGCTTTTTCGTTGCCTTCCGGAAGATGAATATTTGCCCTCGCCGCAAGAAACTTTACAGCCTCAACAAAATCAAGGTTTTCGATTTTCATAATAAACTGTATGACACTGCCGCCTTCTCCGCAGCCAAAGCAGTGGTAAAGCTGCTTGTCCGCCGAAACATGAAAAGACGGGGTTTTTTCGCTGTGAAAAGGGCAAAGTCCAACGTATCTGTTGCCGCTTCTCTTAAGCTTTACATAGCTTCCGGCAACATCGACAAGATTATTCGAGGCTATAATTTCGTTTATAAGCTCATCAGAATAATACGCTGCCACTTTAACTTACTCCTTTTTAAAAAATTCAAAAACAATCGTCCGCTGTATTTAATGCTGTTTTAATTATTCGACATAAAAAACAGAAATCCTTTTTTCAAAGGAATTTTCAAAAAAACACTTTACAAAACCGTACTGTTATGATAAAATAAATATATAGAAAAAATAAAAAGGGGCGCTTTGCAATGAAAAAAATTCTTTCTGTTATAATTGCCGTAATTATTGTTTTACCGTTTTGTTCCTGCGGGAAAAAAAGCGGAGGAAGCACAAACGTATCGTCGGGCGGCGGAGTAAGTACGGCGGATGCGGAAAAGGCGGTAAGCAAAATGCTTGACGCTATGAAAAAGCTTGACTTTAAGGATGTTGAAAAATATGTGAAGCTTGATTCCGTTAAAGTTACGGAGGACGAAAACGGAGCAATTACCGATGCAAACGAAATTTTTAAAGCCGCTTTTTCAAAGCTTGATTATAAAATTCTTTCTTCCGAAAAGGGAAAGGACGGCGCTGTATATGTCGAAACGGAAATCACGACCATTGATATGCAGCCTGTTGTAAACGAGTACTTTAAAAACGCGCTGCAATTTGCTCTTGAAAATGCTTTTGTCGATAAAAAAGTATCGGAAAATGAAAACAAGGAAAAAATGACAGGCTTCTTTAAAGATGCTGTTGAAAATGTCGGAAAAGAAACAAAAACAAGCAAGGTAAAAATAAAAGTTGTCACGGAGAGCGGAAAATGGAAAATTATTTCAGATGACGAGTTTTCCGAAGCCGTAACGGGCGGCATTATCAACGCCGTTAAAAATATGGACGATTCCTTTGATTATTCACAAGATTAGTATATAAAAATGTCCGGTAGACAAGGAGGTTGGAAAACAAATGAAAAAGCTTATATCTTTTTTGGTTGCGGCAATACTTTTTTATGCGTGTTTTACCGCTGAAGCGGAGCATTTTACCGAGATGCCGTTTGTAACAGCGCCAACCGATATCCGTGTAACGCTTGACGGGCGGGAAATACCGTCTGTATGCGCATTCGGCGAAATGTTTATCTGTGCCGATGTCCTTGACGATTTCGGTTATACTCTTACGTATGACGACAGCGTAAGGGCGCTTATTGCGGTTAAAAATTCTTTTCCGAAAGACAGCGTGCGGACAAGGCTTGGTTCGGAAAGACCGCAGGAGATTACTTTTTCGGATATAAGCGTTGTAATAAACGGAAATGTTTTTTACACAAACACCGAGCTTGTATATGAAGGCGTTATTCCCGAAACGATTGTTGTCGGCGGTATGATGTATGTAAGCGCGAACGCGGTTTCAAACACTCCACAGCAAACTTATTGCGATGTGCTCGGTATAGAGTGGGACGGACGGGCAAGAGCGCTCCGTCTTAAAGATGAACCGTCAGGTACTAAGGTGCAGCAGGAGGAGGCATTTATCAACCCTTCGGCGGAGGACGGATGGGTGCTGTATGGCTGGCAGAAGGGCGAAACCTATGAAGGGGAAGGCTTTGAAATTATTGACTGTTATCAGAGCGGAACGCCGCACGGTACGTATCATCATTATAAATATATTGAGGACAGCGGAAGAAGTTTATATCTCAATCCGACTTTCCGCTTATATAATCTGTTCAGTTACTGGGGTAAAACAGATATTTATAATTTAAGAATTGAAGGAAGAACGCTTTATTTCGGCGGCGAAAGAAATCTTTGGGAAACCGGAGAATATAAGACGGGAGAATACGCTCTTGACCTTGATACTATGACGGTTAAAATAATTTCCGAAAGGGATTATTAAATATGGGACTTACAAAAGCTGAAAGAATTGAAA
>CACZTG010000066.1 GCA_902783995.1 uncultured Ruminococcus sp.
GTTCCTCTCGCTCTTGCGTAAGCTACCGCAACAGGGCTTTCGTCAAGACCCTCAATATCATCTACAAAGCATGCCTTTTTAAGCTCATCACTCATGGGAACGCCTATTGCCGCCGAAGTCGGGCTGACGTGCTTAAATGAGGTTGCTGCCGGCTGACCTAAAGCCGCCTTTATTTCTTTAACAAGCTGCCAGCTGTTAAATGCGTCAAGAAAATTGATATAACCGGGCCTTCCGTTTAAAATTTCTATCGGCAGCTCGCCGCCGCCCTGCATATATATCTTGGCAGGTTTCTGATTTGGATTGCAGCCATATTTGAGTTCAAATTCTTTCATTTCGCAAAAATTCCTTTCTCTTAAACTTTAAGTTCCGATTTTATCTCTTCACTGTAATATCTTTCAAGCACTTTATCCGCAACATTTTTTATAAATTCGTCAACCTGTGACGGACATCTGCCTATATAAAGCTTAGGGTCAAGATGCGCCTTTATTTCGTCAAGGTCAAGCGGAAAAGCTTCGTCTGCGGCTATTCTTTCAATAAGGTCATTTGCTCCGCCTTCAAGCTTAACCTTTGCCGCAGCCGCGTGAGAATGTGTGCGAAGCCTTTCATGCAGCTCCTGTCTGTTTCCACCGCGCTTGACTGATTCCATCATAATGTTTTCCGTAGCCATAAACGGCAGCTTTTCCATAACCCTTTTTTCAACTATTTTGTCATAAACCACAAGCCCCGCCGTGACATTTATGTAGATATTTAAAATCGCGTCAACGGCAAGGAACGCTTCCGCAACCGATATTCTCTTATTTGCCGAATCGTCAAGCGTGCGTTCAAACCACTGTGTACCAGCCGTAAAAGCGGGATTTACGGAATCCGCAATAACATACCTCGCAAGTGCCGAAATCCTTTCACTTCTCATAGGATTTCTTTTATAAGGCATAGCGGAGGAGCCTATCTGATTTTTCTCAAACGGCTCTTCCATTTCTTCAAACGACTGCAAAAGTCTTAAGTCATTTGAAAATTTATAAGCGCTCTGAGCAAAACCCGAAAGCGTGCTTAAGAAATAAGCGTCAACCTTTCTTGAATAGGTCTGACCGGAAACCGGAACACTCCCCTTGAAGCCCATACTTTCGGCAATAATCTTTTCAAGCTTTTTTACCTTTTCCTCATCGCCGCCAAAAAGCTCCATAAAGCTCGCCTGTGTTCCTGTTGTTCCTTTTGCGCCTCTCAAAAGAAGATTATCAAGCCTGTGCCGGAGCTCCTCTGTATCCATAATAAGCTCATACATCCAAAGCGTTGCCCGCTTTCCCACGGTTGTGAGCTGAGCCGGCTGAAGATGCGTATATGCAAGGCAAGGCATATCTTTATATTTAAGAGCAAAATCCTTAAGATTTTTTATAACCTGCGCCGCTTTTTTAAGTATGATTTCCGACGCTTTTTTCATAATTATAACATCGGTGTTATCTCCGACATAACAAGAAGTCGCTCCCAGATGAATTATCGCTTCCGCCTTCGGGCATTGCGTGCCGTAAGCGTAAACATGCGACATTACATCGTGCCGCACAAGCTTCTCCCGCTCCTCGGCAACCTCAAAATTTATATCCTCCGCATGAGCTTCAAGCTCCGCTATCTGCTCGTCCGAAATGTCAAGCCCCAGCTCTTTTTCGGCTTTTGCAAGCGCAATCCAAAGTCTGCGCCATGTTTTGAATTTAAAATTCTCCGAAAAAACATATTGCATTTCATCGCTCGCGTATCTTGTTGAAAACGGCGAAATATATCTGTCTCTTTCCATATTGCCGGCGTAATAAAAAGCCTTTGCTTTTTTTACGCTTCACCTCCGATTTTAATTATTTGTTCCGGTTAAACATAACGTTTTCGGTTTCACCTGTCATTAAATCAACATACCTTACGTAAAGTGAGATTTTATTGTCTTTATTTAAGTTATTCCATATTTTATCGGCAAAATCCCTTATGCTGTCAAAAACTTCTATTTTCTCAGGCTCACCTTCAAACGAAGGAAGCGGGTTTCCGTCATGCATATAGGTATGAATAAAATGCCCTTTTCCGTTTACCGCTTCATACGAAAAGCAAAATCTGTTGCAGCAGCAGCCCTCATTATCAGCGCTTTTAAGTATGCTCATTTTATATGTAAAAGCCGTATCCGCAAATTCAAGCATCGCGCTTATTCTCGGAGTGAAATTCGGGGCATCCGGCTCAAAACATCTTGTCTCAAGCGCCGCTTCAAAGCTTGCACCGTCATTCAAAAAATCATATATTGTATCTGTCTGGTCACCGTTAGTTACTATAAGCTTGTTTTCAAAAACCTTTAGAGGCGAATAAATTATAAGCGACGGGTCTGTAACCTTACTTTCGTCAAAGGGGTAAATTATAACATTTTCGCCTTCTTCTTTAAACACCCTGTTACGGCTGTTCTCACTTCTGCCCATTATAAAATACGCAGTGACCGCTTTTTTGCCGTCCGGAGTTTTCCCGACAATTATACCTCTGCCGGGATATACATTTTCGCCGATAAGCTTTTCAATCGTTCCAATCATCTCATTCACCTTTCCCTTTTACAATATCTGCCGAAACCATTTCGACCGCTTTCGGAAGCAGCTTCCATTCCGCAACGCGCATAACACGCTGCTGCAAGCTTTCCGGTGTATCGCTGCGGCAAATATTTACCGCTTTTTGCAAAATTATTTCGCCGCCGTCCGGTACTTCATTTACAAAATGAACCGTTGCGCCCGTAACCTTTACACCGTATTTAAGCGCAGCCTCATGCACCTTAAGCCCGTAATAACCTTTTCCGCAAAAAGAAGGTATAAGCGACGGATGCACGTTTATAATCCTCTTCGGGTATTTCGCCGTAAAATTTTTGCTCAGTATATGCATAAAGCCCGCAAGTACAATCAAATCCACTCCGTATTCTTTTACAATTCTGCTAATCTCGTTTTCAAACGCCTCCGGCTCCGGAAATTTTGCCTTCAATACAACTTCCCGCGGAATATTGCTGTTATACGCCCTTGTCAGCGCAAATGCGTCCGCATTATTTGAAATTACAACAGCTATTTCCCCATGCTTTATTGTGCCGTTATTAACTGCATCAATAAGTGCCTGTAAATTTGTTCCGCCGCCCGAAACAAGTACCGCAATTTTTGCTTTCAGCATAATATTACTCCTTCCCCGGATTTTACGGTTTCACCGATAATATATGCGTTTTCACCGTTTTCTTTAAGAATTTCAAGCGCGTTATCCGCATCATTTTTTGAAACAACAATGCTCATACCGACGCCCATATTATATGTATTATACATATCGCGAAGCGGCACTTTTCCCTCTTTCATTATCATTTCAAAAACCGGAAGTACCTTTATTGCTTTTTCTTCAATTTTCGCGCTTATGCCTACCGGTAAGCTTCTCGGAATATTTTCATAAAAACCGCCGCCCGTAATATGCGACACCGCTTTAATCTTAATTTTTTCAAAAAGCGCGAGCATAGGACGCACATATATTTTTGTCGGCTCGATAAGCGTTTCTCCAAGGCTTTTCCCTCCGAGAGCTTCAAGCGGCCTTCTTATATCTCTTTTTTCAACGTCAAAGACTTTTCTTACGAGAGAAAAACCGTTTGAATGTACACCGCTTGACGGAAGCGCGATAATAACGTCACCTTCACTCACGCTGCTGTTGTCAAGGATTTTTTCTTTATCCACAATGCCTACGCTGAACCCGGCAAGGTCGTATTCGTCCTCCGGATAAAAACCCGGCATTTCGGCAGTTTCTCCGCCTATTAAGGCAGCTCCCGCCTGAACGCAGCCTTCCGCCACACCTTTAACTATTTCCGCAACTTTTTCGGGTATGTTTTTACCAAGCGCGATATAATCAAGGAAAAAAAGCGGTTTCGCGCCGCAGCAGATTATATCATTTACACACATAGCAACGCAGTCGATGCCCACGGTGTCA
>CACZTG010000067.1 GCA_902783995.1 uncultured Ruminococcus sp.
ATGCTCTTTTTCCCGCAGATTCGCGACTGCCCGGTCAAGAGGCAAGTCCGCAAGCGCAGCTGTGTATTTTTCATATCCGAGCTTTATCTGATATCCGCAAAATATAATTCCCGCAATCAAAAAAAGCAAAAACAATTTTTTAAAAAATTTCATACGCATTATCACTTTCCACCGGTTGTATGTTTTTTAAATTTTGGTTTTTCTTACTGATTATAGTTTAACATATTTTTTTAAAAAGTCAATACTTTGATATTATTTTCCCTTCTTTAATAAAAATAGTAAAAAATACTTGATTTTTACAGCAAAATGGTGTATCATATATATTGATATATCAAATGGAGGATTACAATATGACAAAAGTTGCAATTTTAGGCTTCGGTACCGTCGGAAGCGGGGTTTATGAAGTCCTTGAAACAAATAAAAACGGCATTGAAAAACGTGCCGGTCAGCCTGTTGAGGTTAAATATATTCTTGATATCAGAGATTTTCCCGGCCATCCCGCAAGCAAGCTTTTCACAAAAAATTTTGATGATATATTAAATGATGATGAGGTTTCCGTCGCGGCTGAAGTTATCGGCGGAGCAAAAATCGCTTATGAATTTACAAAAAAACTTCTTGAAGCCGGGAAAAGCGTTGTTACATCAAATAAAGAGCTTGTCGCGACTCACGGTGCGGAGCTTCTCGAAATTGCCGAAAAAAACGGAGTCAGCTATCTTTTTGAGGCAAGCGTCGGAGGCGGTATTCCGATAATTCACCCTATTCATCAATGCCTGACAGCGAATGAGATAAGTGAAATATTCGGCATACTGAACGGCACAACCAACTATATTTTAACACAAATGATTAAAAACGGAAAAAGCTTTGAAGCGGCTCTGTCAACGGCACAGGAGCTCGGCTATGCCGAAGCAAACCCCGAAGCTGATGTTGAAGGTATTGACGCCTGCCGCAAAATTGCTATTCTCGCCGACCTTGCCTTCGGCAAAGAGCTTGATCCGGATAAAATACACACTGAAGGTATAACAGGCATTGAGCTTACAGATGTTGAATACGCCGAAAAACTAAATAGTGTTATTAAGCTTATAGGTTACTGCAGAAGGGACGGCGAAAAGGTTTTTGCGCGCGTATCCCCCATGCTTGTCCCGAAAAGCTCCGCTCTTTCGGGTGTCGATGATGTGTTTAACGCTATTCTCGTGCGAGGAAACGCGATAGGTGATGCCATGTTTTACGGTAAAGGCGCCGGCAAACTTCCGACCGCAAGTGCTGTTGTTAGTGATATCATAGACGCTGCGCTCGGCGCGGGCAGACCGATAAAATGGGTACGTACAGAAAATGATATTATGGAAGATATTAATAACACAAAATCAGTCTGGTTTGTGCGAGCCGATACAAAAGACAAAGATTCCGTGAAAGAATTGTTTGGAAATGTAAGCTTTACGGAAATAAAGGACGGCGAATTTTCTTTTATCACTCCCCTGCTTACCGAAAAAGAGCTTTCCGAAAAAACAGGAAAGCTTAACGGTTTCAAAAAATTTATCAGAGTGCTTGAATAAAACCTTTCTGCTGCCGCCGTTAAGGCGGCAGCAAAAGTTTTAATCCGGAGGAAATATGAATGTAGATTTATTTGATTTTGATTTGCCGCAGGAGCTTATAGCACAAACCCCAATAAAAGAACGTGACCGTTCAAGACTTCTTGTTCTTGATAGAAAAACAGGCGCTATCCGGCATAAAATTTTTACGGATATAAAATCCTATCTTAAGCCCGGCGATTGCCTTGTTCTGAATGATACAAAAGTTATTCCCGCAAGGCTTTACGGCATAAAAGAGAATTCATCAAGAGAAGTTGAGGTTTTGCTTTTAAAAAGAGAGCCTGACGATATTTGGGAATGTATAATGAAGCCTGCCAGAAAAGTTAAAATCGGCGAATATGTTAATTTCGGAAACGGCGAACTTAAAGGTAAAATTATATCTTTTGATGAAACGGGCAACAGAAAAATAAAATTTGAATATAACGGCATTTTTGAGGAAATACTTGACAAACTCGGTGAAATGCCGCTGCCTCCTTATATAACGGAAAAGCTTAAGGAAAAGGACCGCTATCAGACCGTTTACGCGAAATATGAAGGCTCGGCGGCCGCTCCCACCGCGGGGCTGCATTTTACAAAAGAGCTGCTTGACGAAATACAGTCAATGGGCGTTGATATTGCTTTTCTTACGCTTCATGTAGGACTCGGAACCTTTCGTCCCGTAAAAGCGGATACCGTTGAAGAACATATCATGCATTCGGAGCATTACATTGTAACCACGGAGGCGGCAGAAAAAATAAACAAAGCAAAAGCCTGCGGCGGCAGGGTTATTGCCGTCGGAACAACCAGCACAAGAACGCTTGAAACCGTGGGTATGAATGACGGTATTATACGCCCTTGCAGCGGTGATACAAGTATATTTTTATATCCCGGCAAGGAATTTAAAGTAATTGACGGACTTATCACCAATTTTCACTTGCCCAAATCAACACTGATAATGCTTGTAAGTGCCTTTGCGGGAAGAGAAAACATTCTTGCCGCATATAAAGCCGCTGTTGATAACCGTTACCGCTTTTTCAGTTTCGGAGATGCAATGCTTATCATTTAAATAATACACAAAAACGGTGTATTTCCGTTGACTTTTGGTTAAAAAAAGAGTATAATATTTTATGTTGATTTATTAACGGAAAGGACTTGATATATATGAGTGAAGAATGTACACACGATTGCAGCACTTGCTCGGCAAACTGTTCATCAAAAAATGAAGGCGGCAAACCCGAAAGTCTTATTGAGAAGCCGCATGAGTTAAGCTCTGTGAAAAAAATAATAGCAGTTGTAAGCGGAAAGGGCGGCGTAGGAAAATCTTTTGTAACCTCGATGCTTGCTGTACTCCTTCAAAGGCAGGGCTTTAAAACCGCTATACTTGACGCAGATATTACAGGGCCTTCAATTCCCAAGGCTTTCGGTCTGAAAGAACGTGCTGTCGGCAACGAAAACGCTCTTCTTGCCTCTGTTTCGGAAGGCGGAACACAGATTATGTCCGCAAATCTTCTTCTTGACAATGACAGCGACCCTATACTTTGGAGAGGCGCAATGATTTCAAATCTTGTACGTCAGTTCTGGACAGATTGTGTATGGACTGATGTGGATTATATGTTTGTTGATATGCCTCCCGGCACGGGCGATGTTCCTCTTACAGTATTTCAGTCAATACCGCTTGACGGTATTATCATTGTAACTTCCCCGCAGGAGCTTGTTTCGATGATTGTTGAAAAGGCCGTAAAAATGGCTAAGACTATGAATATACCGATACTTGGTTTTGTTGAAAATATGAGCTTTGCTCTTTGTCCCGACTGCGGAAAAAAAATAAAAGTGTTCGGCGAAAGTCATATAGACGTTATCGCGAAAGAATACGGCGTGCCTGTACTCGCGAAGCTTCCCATTGACTCGGAAGCCGCTAAGGCTTGTGATGAGGGCAAAATTGAAACTGTAAACGGCGAATTTTTAAAAGGAGCCGCGGATTTAATATCAAAAATTTAAAGAATAAGGAATGAAAATATAATGACAAAAATTGATATTTTTTCAGGATTTTTAGGTGCAGGTAAAACTACGCTTATAAAAAAGCTTATTGAAGAAGCATACACAGGCGAAAAAGTAGTTTTAATTGAAAATGAATTTGGTGAAATAGGTATCGACGGCGGCTTTTTAAAAGAGGCGGGCATCGAAATAACAGAGATGAATTCCGGCTGTATATGCTGCAGCCTTGTGGGTGATTTCGGTGAAGCACTCAAAAAAGTGCTTTCGGAGCTGAAACCCGACAGAATACTGATTGAGCCTTCGGGCGTAGGAAAGCTCAGTGACGTTATCCGCGCCGTACAGGACGCTGCCGAACACGGTGCGGAGCTTAACGGATTTACCACCGTTGCGGACGCAAACAAATGTAAAATGTATATGAAAAATTTCGGTGAATTTTTTAATGACCAGATAGAGCATGCAGGTTGTATTGTTTTAAGCCATACAGGCGGTATTTCCGATGAAAAGGTTGATGACTGCGTCAAGCTTATTCGTGAGCATAACGAAACGGCAATAATTGTAACAACGCCATGGGATAAGCTTACAGGCTTGCAGCTTCTTGACGCTATGGAACGCAAAAGCGGTCTTGATGCAGTTGTAAAACAGCTTGAAGCTGAGGAGGAAATCTGCCCGGTCTGCGGACATCATCACGACCATGAGTGCCACCATGATGAACATGACCACGAATGTGAACATCACCACGAACACGAACATCATCACGACCATGAGTGCCACCATGATGAGCACGAGCATGAACATCACCACCATGCCGATGATGTATTCACAAGCTGGGGCGCGGAAACAACACACAAATTTTCCAAGGAACAGCTTGAAAATATTTTAAAAGAATTGGAAAATCCCGAAAAGTACGGTACAATTCTTCGCGCGAAAGGAATTGTGGAATCAGCCGACGGAAGCTGGATTCATTTTGACTATATTCCCGGAGAGCCTGACGTGCGCAGAGGCAGTGCTGATATAACAGGAAGAATTTGCGTTATCGGTTCAAAAATAAATGAAAATGATATTTCAAAGCTTTTCGGA
>CACZTG010000068.1 GCA_902783995.1 uncultured Ruminococcus sp.
ATATTTTTCTATACCGAAAAAAAGCTTTCCGAGAAGCGCGGAGGGGTAATTTGCGCCTGTTACGGTAAGCCAGAACACAAAACCGAGAAGCAGGAGCATAAGCGGCAGACCTGCGTATTTTGACGTTAAAATTTTATCGGCTTTGAGCGCTCTGCCGTGGTTTTCGGAAAGAATATGCCGCGCTGTTTTTTCGGCGGCTTTTACCGACGCGGCGGCGTAAATATCCGTAAGAGCCTCTTTCTTTATGCCTTGTTCGTTAAGATAAGAAAAAGCTTCATCAAGCGCGTTTTCAATATCCGGCGCCGACAAATCAATTGCTTCGCCTATTTGTGAAACAATTTCGGGATTGCCTTCAAGGAGCTTAAGCGCAACCCAGCGGCTGTCAAACAGTTTGCTGTCCGGCAAAGCATTTTTTATTTTTTTAACGGCGCTTTCGATTTCATCGGGATATTCAATCAGCTTTTTAGGTTTTTTACAAGACTTAAGATTTTTATAAATACAGTTTTTTAAATCGGTTATTCCTTGTCTGTGTCTTGCTGATATCGGGACAACGGGTATGCCGAGTATTTTTTCAAGAGCCGCAGCGTTAATATGTATATCTTTTTTTGCTGCCTCATCGACAAGATTAACGCAAAGAATACAGTTAAAAGAGCTTTCGGCGGTTTGCAGAACAAGGTTAAGATTTCGCTCAACGGCAGTTGCGTCAGCAACAATCAATACAAGATTGCGGTCGCCGAAAAGGATATAATCTCGCGCGAGCTTCTCGTCCTCGGAATTTGAAATAAGAGAGTATGTGCCCGGCAAATCAATAAGACGGCATTTTTTACCGTAAAGGTCAAAGGTTCCTTCAGCCACGTCAACGGTTTTCCCGGGCCAGTTGCCTGTATGCTGGCGCAGTCCGGTTAAAAGGTTAAAGACCGTACTTTTCCCGACATTCGGATTTCCCGCAAGGGCAATTTTATATTCTTCCATATGCTAATCGCCCTCCCTTGAAACGGTTTTTTCGATTTCGATTTTTTCAGCGTCGTTTTTTCTTAACGCGATAAGTGTTCCGCGTACAAGGTAGGCGGTAGGCTCGCCAAACGGCGCCTTAAAGGCGCTTATAAGCTTTGTGCCGGGTATAAGCCCCATATCGAGCATACGCCGCCGCGAGTCTCCGCTTGATAAAAGGTTCTTTATATAGCAGGTTTCATTTATTGAAAGTTCATTTAAAGTCACATTAATTCCTCCGAATAAAAATATACATTACAGAATATGCCCGGAGTATTCCCATTGTGACAGACGAACAGTCTTTCGTTATGTGCCTTGACTTTACAGGCTTGATATGATATAATTATTATGTATCCTAAGAAAGGAATGATATAAATGCTTGAACTGAAAAATATTTCGTTTAACGCAGGCGATAAGGCGGATATTATTAAAAATGTCAGCCTTAATATAGACGAAAACAAATTTACCGTAATAACCGGTCCGAACGGCGGAGGAAAATCTACGCTCGCGCGGATTATTGCAGGTATTATAAAACCTACGGACGGAAAAATATACTTTTGCGGCAATGACATAACCGATATGGAAATAACAGAAAGAGCAAGACTCGGCATAGGGTTTGCCTTTCAGCAGCCTGTGCGCTTTAAAGGGCTTTCGGTTATGGATTTATTAAAAATCGCGGCGGGCAAAGAGCTGAATATGGACGAAGCGTGCAAGTATCTTTCCGAAGTGGGGCTATGCGCAAAGGATTATATAAACCGTGAAATAAACGCTTCGCTTTCGGGCGGAGAACTTAAAAGAATAGAAATCGCGACTGTTATAGCAAGAGACGTTAAGCTTGCCATATTTGATGAGCCGGAGGCGGGCATAGATATATGGAGCTTTAAAAACCTTATTAATATATTTGAAAAAATGAGGCGTGAACGCAGCGACAGAACAATAATAGTTATTTCACATCAGGAAAGAATACTTAATATCGCCGACGATATTATTGTAATTGCTGATGGGCAGATTAAAGAAAAGGGAATCCGTGAAACAATAATGCCGGATATAATAGGTACTCCTTCGGCAGTCGGTCCCTGCCATAAAATGGTTTAAAAATTGGGGGAAAAAGAATGCAAAAGATAGATGAAATTCAAAAAAGGCTTTTTGAAGAAGTTGCGGATTTACACGAGCTGCCTGTCGGCGCGTATAACCTCCGCGCTAACGGAGAGCTTGCGGGCAGAAAAACAACAGCTAATATTGATATAAAAACAAAAACCGATAAAAGCGGAATTGACATAACAATTAAACCCGGAACAAAAAAAGAAAGCTTGCATATACCTGTCGTACTCAGTGAAAGCGGTATTACCGAAACGGTATATAATGATTTTTATATAGGTGATGACTGCGATGTGCTTATAGTTGCGGGCTGCGGCATAGATAACTGCGGAAACCAGAATTCGGAGCATGACGGCGTTCATTGCTTTTATATAGGCAAAAACTCTAAAATTCGCTATGTCGAAAAGCATTACGGTTCGGGAAACGGAGAGGGTAAACGCATTTTAAACCCTGTTACGGAGGTATATATGCAGGAAGGCAGCTCCATGGAAATGGAAATGGTGCAGATAAAGGGCGTTGATTCAACCGAGCGTAAAACAATTGCGAAGCTTGAAAAAAACGCCAAGCTTGTTGTAAGGGAAAGGCTTATGACGCACGGAAATCAGCAGGCGCTCAGCATTTATAAAATAGATTTATGCGGTGACGGTTCAAGTGCCGACGTTGTATCGCGCTCAATTGCAAGAGACAATTCGTATCAGAAGCTTGACGCGTGCATTGTGGGCAATGCGGCTTGCAGCGGACATACCGAGTGCGATTCGATTATTATGGATAACGGAAAAATCCTTGCGGTACCATCGCTTCAGGCAAACAATACGGACGCCATGCTTGTGCATGAGGCGGCAATAGGCAAAATCGCGGGAGACCAGCTCACAAAGCTTATGACTCTCGGACTTACCGAACAGGAGGCGGAGGAGCAGATTATAAACGGCTTTTTAAAATAAATGTAAACACGGTTTTCCGGAAAAACAAGAATTATATGCCGTTATTCGATTTTTGAAAGAAATTTTTTTCTGAATGCCGAGGGCGGCATACCTTTATATCGTTCAAATATTTTAATAAAATAGCTGCTTGACGAAAAGCCTGTTTCGTAAGCCGTTTCGGTAACGGTTTTATCGGTTGACACAAGCAGCTTCTCTGCTTCCGTTATTCTGACAAAATTCAGATAATCGTTGAAGCTTCTGTTCATAACCTTACCGAAGGTTTTTGAAAAATGGCTGTAGCTCATATTTGAAAGCTTAGCGGCGTCCTCGGCTGAAAAATTTTCGCTGTAATGAGCGGAAATGTAATCAAGGACCTTTCGCACGGCTTTTATGTTTTCGCCCTCAACCATCGAAACCGTCGGGATTATTACGCCCTTTTCCGCCCAATAACGGAGTATTTGCACAAATATACGGCTTATGTCGGCGCGAAGCGCAAATTCGTAGCCGTATTGTTTTTCGTTATATTCCCGGCAGGCGTCATACATAAGAGAGGGAATATCCGTTCCGTAAAGCTCCTCATGCTTGAAAACCTTCTGCGGAGAAGCATCGCTGAAAATAAACGGCATAATGTATTTTATACCGAAAACGTCTTTTGTCGAGCTGTAAAGTATTTCGGGCTCAAAGCGAAGGACAATATATTTTTCAAATCTTTTTTTAAGAGATAATATTTCGTGCACTTCATTTGAACTGATAACGAGAAGGTCACCCGTACGGAAAAGGTGGTGCTTGTTATTGAGCCAGACGTTGAACTCGCCGTCAACACAGTAAATAAATTCAATATAGGTGTGATAGTGCGCGCTGCAGCCTATGGGATTTCCCTGTTGAAGTCCGCAAATGATTTTTTGTTCAATTCCGTCAACAGTCGGCCGCTTCTCTAATGTAGCCATTTTACCCACTCCTTTACTAATATAATACACTAAAAATAAGAAAAAATCAAGTATCGGAAAACAAAATATTACAATTTTTAAATTTTTTTATTATATCAATTTTTTATCTGTATTGATATACTGAAATAAAACAGAAAGGAATGATAAAAATGGCAGGCAGAATTTTAAAAGCAGGCGTTGTAGGCTGCGGCGGAATTGCAAACGGCAAGCATTTGCCGGCAATTAAGAAAATTCCCGAGGTTGAAATTATTGCTTTTTGCGACATAATTAAGGAAAGAGCGGTTAAAGCGGCAAAGGAATACGGTGCAGAAGGCGCAAAGGTTTATACCGATTATAAGAAAATGATAGATGAGGAGAAGTTTGATATTGTTTATGTGCTGACGCCCAACAAATCACATTCCCCGATAAGCGTTTACGCATTGGAGCACGACTGCCATGTTATGTGCGAAAAGCCTATGGCAAAAACTTATGCGGACGCGCTTAAAATGCTTGAAGCGGCAAAAAAGACAGGAAAAATTCTTACAATAGGTTATCAGAGCCGTTTCAGACAAGACAGTATATATCTTAAAAAAGCCTGTGAAAGAGGAGACCTCGGTGAAGTTTATTTTGCGAAGGCTCACGCCGTAAGACGACGCGCGGTGCCTACCTGGGGCGTATTCTTAAATGAAGAAGAACAGGGCGGCGGTCCTCTTATAGATATCGGTACTCACGCGCTTGACCTTACGCTTTGGTGCATGGACAACTACAAACCGAAGTCGGTTAAAGGCTCTGTTTTCAAAAAGTTAAGTAATCAGACCGAAACCGGCAACGCGTGGGGCGATTGGGACCCGGAGAAATATACGGTTGAGGATTCCGCTTTCGGCTTTATACAGATGGAAAACGGCGCAACAATAATCCTTGAAAGCAGCTGGGCACTTAATACGCTTGACGTAAAAGAGGCAAAATGTACTCTTTGTGGAACGAAGGCGGGCGCCGATATGGAAGACTCGCTCAGAATAAATACAGTTGATTTCGGAAAGCAGGTTACGATAAAGCCCTGTATGGAAAGCGGAGGAGTTGCTTTTTATAAAGGAAATTCCGAACATGCCGCGGATATTGAGGCAAGACAGTTTATTGACGCGGTTTTAAACGGCACACAGCCTGTTGTTAAGCCCGAACAGGCAATTGTTGTTACCCGCATACTCGAAGCAATTTACGAGAGCGCAAGAACAGGCAAAGAGGTTATTTTCAATGATTAGGGTTACTGTTTGGAACGAGTTTTTTCACGAGCGCACAGAAGCCGAGGCGGCGGAGGCTTATCCGCACGGCATACATAACAGAATAAAAGAATTTCTTGAAACAAATGAGGATTTAACCGTTCATACAGCAACCCTTGACGAGCCGGAATGCGGACTTACGGAAGAGGTTCTTAAAAACACCGATGTGCTCATATGGTGGGGACATATGAAGCACAGAGAGGTTTCTGATGAAATTGCGGAGCGTGTAAAAAATGAGGTTTTGAAAGGAATGGGACTTATTGTGCTCCATTCGGGGCATCACTCAAAGCCTTTCAAAAGTCTTATGGGTTCGTCCTGCAACCTTACCTGGCGTGAAGAAGACCGTGAAAGAATATGGTGCTGCAAGCCGGGACATCCGATTGCCGCGGGAGTGCCCGAAAGCTTTGTGCTTGAAAATGAGGAAATGTACAGCGAGCCTTTCGGAATACCTAATCCCGACGATGTTATTTTTATAGGCTGGTACGCGGGCGGAGAGGTTTTCAGAAGCGGCTGTACTTTCACAAGAGAAAACGGCAGAATATTTTATTTTCAGCCGGGACACGAAACCTTCCGGGCATTTTACAACGAAAATATTATAAAAATTATAACAAACGCTGTACGCTGGGCGGCGCCGGTTTTAAGAACGGAAGAGCTTGTTTGCCCGCATAAGCCTGACGGCGCTAATTTGAACACGCTTTAAACGTCGATATTTCGTCGCTTTTCACCTTATCGGTCTTGATGGGCGCCAGCCCATCTTCGCCCTCTGCGGCAAAAATCGACTGAAATCTCATAGTTTAAAGTCCGGCGGAGTTTATTTCGTGCAAATTTATGTCGAGACAAGGAAAATGCCGCAGTGAATACTTGACGTATTTACAAGGCATTTGACATAGTATCGGCATAAATTTGCCGAAATAAACCGTAGTTCAAATTGGCACCGTCAGGCTAAGCCGGAAACTGCCGAAAGTACAGATTAATTTAATTAAGAAAGGATGTTAATTATGGAACTTTGTGTAATGTCACCTGTTTTAAATTCAATGGGACTCGAGGGCGCGCTTAAATATTTAAACTCGCTCGATGTCAGATGTATGGAGCTCGGGGTCGGAGGCTATCCGGGAAAGGACCTTTGCGACGCGGCGGATTATCTCGCGAATCCCGAAAAAATCGAGAATCTTAAAAAGCTTCTTGAAAAGTATAATGTTAAAATATCAGCGCTTGCCTGCCACGGCAACCCTGTCCACCCGAACAAGGAAACGGCAAAAGCTTTTCATGATGATTTTGTTGCGGCAATGAAGCTTGCGGCAAAGCTCGGAGTTGAAACAATAGTAGGTTTTTCCGGCTGTCCCGGTGATTGCGAAAATTCAAAGAATCCAAACTGGGTAACCTGCGCATGGCCTACGGAGTACGGCGAAATTCTTGAATGGCAGTGGAACGAGGTGCTTATTCCGTACTGGAAAAAGACCGCGGAGCTTGCAAAAGAAATCGGAATCAAGAAAATCGCGTTTGAAATGCATCCCGGTTTTTGTGTATATAATCCCGAAACGCTTCTTCGTCTCCGCGCGGCGGTAGGCGATATTATAGGTGCGAACTTCGACCCGAGTCATCTTTTCTGGCAGGGAATAGACCCTGTATATGCAATAAAAGAGTTAAAGGGAGCAATTCATCATTTCCATGCAAAGGATACGAAGATTGACGAGTTTAAGAAGAGGACAAACGGCGTACTTGACACAAAGAGTCTGGCGCTTCTTGCCGACAGAACATGGATATTCAGAACAATAGGCTACGGTCACGGCGCGGACGTATGGAACGATATTATCAGCACGCTTAAAATCTGCGGCTATGACGGCGTAGTAAGTATTGAGCATGAAGACGGACTTATGTCGCCTAAGGAAGGGCTTGAAAAAGCAGTTGATTTCCTTAAAAAAGTGCTTATATACGAAAACGCAGAGGGTATGTGGTGGACCTGATAAAATACCTGTTATGAAATAATATAAAGTGCGGGACTGTATCAAAATCTTTTTTATACAGCCCCGCTTTTTCAGCTTTCTGAGAAAAACTCTGTGCGTTTTTCCCTCTTTGTCCTTGTTACAGTAATTTAAAATATGTGATAAAAATGGCACGTCCTGTTCACTTCCTGTCCACGCATGCCGAAATGGGCGGTAAAATGTACGCAAAGGGCGACGCTGTCAGAATCAAAGGTGTTTTCTATCCTTCAATTAAGACGGTAGAGCCGTTGCTTAACGATTACGGCTGTTTGCATTACAAAATACCCGTAATTCTCGGAGTGTCACAACCGGCATACAGTGAAAGTGAGCTTGCAAGGCTCAAAGAGAAGGATAACCGCACTTTTGAGTTTGAAGGTAAGAAGTACACGGGCTATGAGCAAAGCAAATGCAAAGGCAGATAGAAACCGCCATAAGGAAGCAAAAGGACCTGTCAATAATTGCAGGTGCGGCAGGCGAAAAGGATTTACAGCTCGCGGCACAGGAAAAAATAAACCTTCTGGCAAATAAATATGCAAAATTCTCAAAAGCCGCCGACCTTCCGACAAGAGTGGAACGCCTCCGCGTTGAGGGCTTTAAAAGCGTGAAAATAGCACCAAAACCGTTGACAAATGCGGGAAATGGTGGTATAATCAATAAAAAGAGTATTAATGGGGTACAAGATGTGCATTACATAGGAAAGCTTGACAGAAAAATATATAAGTGTATAACAGAGGATATAACAACTGATGAGGTTATCATAACAGATACGCAGATACAGCATATTAAAGAAAGACATCCAAATGATTTTGAACGCTATTTCAAATATGCCGAGGAAGTTATTAAAGCACCGGATTACATTATTGAGGCAAACAAACCTAATACCGCATTTATATTAAAACATATTGAAGACAATGGTAAAAAGTATGAGATGATTTTACGATTAAAAACTTCTAAAGACCCTAAAGATTATAAAAATTCAATAATTACTTTTTTGAAAATAAGTGATAAAAAATGGAAAAAATATTTAAGAAATAAAAAAATACTTTACAAATCAGAATAAATGTGGTATAATATAAATAGAATAAGAGTAAGCTATTCGAGGTGGTAAATTTCGTGTCAACCACACGCCGATGGTACCGACAGGGGAAACCCGAGAGATGCAGGGGAATGGCACGCCTGCCGAATAGCTACTTTTGAGCCGTTTTGAGCAATCAAAGCGGCTTTTACTATATCTGCAAATAATTCAATAATTCAAGCACTTACTTAAACGGTAGGTGCTTTTATTATACCCAAAAATAAGTCCGCGATGACGTAAAACTAAGTGAGCGAGCCAAAGCAACTGGCGTAAAACAGCGTAGCAAGAGAAAGGAACATTATGACAAGAGAGGAACTTAAAAAAATTGTAGAGGGCGTTACCGATGAGCAGCTTGATAAGATTTTAGGTATCAACGGAGCGGACATTAACAAGGCGAAAAACGGTGTTGACGCCTTAAAGACCGAGCTTGAAAGCCTTAAAAAGGTGCTTATATATGAAAACGCAGAGGGTATGTGGTGGACCTGATAAGCTGTATTTTTGAAATTAATGATTCAGCGGGCGGCAAATTGCCGCCCGCTGAATCTACACATTTTTTTGGTTTTTCGCAGGGGCAGATAATATCTGCCCTCCAAATTTTTTACATCATTTTTTTAAGCCGTTCGTTTATTTCGAGCAAAAATTCCTCCGTATCAACCTTACGTTTATCCGGAAGCGTTGATAAAAGCGCGAGGTCGCCCGTCATAACGCCGTCCTCAATTGTTTCGATTGTTGCTTTTTCAAGCTTATCGGCAAAAGCGCAAAGCTCTGCTATTCCGTCCAGCTCGCCTCTTTTGCGCAAAGCGCCTGTCCACGCAAAGAGCGTTGCAACGCTGTTTGTTGAGGTTTTTTCACCTTTTAAATATTTATAATAATGACGCTGGACCGTACCGTGAGCCGCCTCG
>CACZTG010000069.1 GCA_902783995.1 uncultured Ruminococcus sp.
AAGAAGTGATAAAAAAATGGGTATAAGCGATATTATAGAGCAGTTTATACGTCAGGAGCTTGGTGATGACGATATGGTTGAGCTTCAGAGAAACGAGCTTGCTTCACGGTTTGGCTGTGTACCCTCGCAGATAAATTATGTTATAAGCACAAGGTTTACCAACGAGAGAGGCTATATAGTCGAAAGCCGGAGAGGCGGCGGCGGCGGAATTACAATCAGAAAGGTTTCCGCTTACGGCTCGAATCCGATTATGCATATCGTCAATTCGGTAGGTGATTCGATAGATTACCCGACAGTCAAAATTGTTGCGGAAAATCTTATGGATTACGGTATAATTTCACGGCGCGAGGCAAAACTTATTTGCAGCGCAATGACGGATAAGGTGCTCGGACTTCAGAAGGCGGAGGGTGACAAGCTCCGCGCGGCAATACTGAAAAGTATGTTAATAAATCTTATATAATAAATTGGAGGAATGAATTATGTTGTGTACAAAATGTGGAAAAAACGAAGCTACGGTATATTTTTCAAGAACGGTAAACGGCAAAAAAGAGGAATACAATCTTTGTGCCGACTGCGCAAAAGAGATGGGGCTTTTGGAAAGCTTTAACAGGCATCAGAAGTATATTCAAAATAATTTCTTCGGCGGAGGATTTTTCGGAAGACCTATGTTTTCGGGAATGCTGCCGGGCATGAGAATGTTTGACGGATTTTTTAAAGACTTCTTTGACGATGACTTTTTCGGAGCGCCGCTTATAGGCGAAAGCACTGACGAGAAATGCCCATACTGCGGAACAACTTTTGAGGATTATAAAAAAACGGGTAAATTCGGCTGCTCAATGTGTTATGAGACCTTTAAAGACAGAATGGACAAAACCGCTGTCGGCGCGGCAAAAACCGAAAAACAAGAGAAAAAAGAAGCTTCCGCGAAAGATAAAATTGCGGGGCTGAGAGCAAAAATTGATGAGGCGGTTAAGCTTGAAAAATATGAAGACGCCGCGAAATTCAGAGATGAAATAAAGAGACTTGAGGGCGGCGGAAAATAAATTTCCACCGCCGGTATAAGGGAGAGTGATAAAAATGTACGGAAGCAGATTTGATTTTTCCGAAAAAGCCGAGCAGGCTTTAAGATACGCGCAGGAATGTGCGGCTCATATGGGTCACGGAATACTCGGAACGGAGCATCTTTTATATGGGCTTTCCGCGGTAAAGGACAGTATGGCGTCAAAAATTCTTGCCGCAAAGGATATAACGGCAGAAAAAATTTTGGAGGCGCTTAAAGCGCATTATGAAGACAGACCGTTTTCGTCCGAAACAAGAATGGTTGAAATGACTCCCAGGACAAAAAGCGTTCTGCAGCTAAGTGTACGTGAAGCCGCAAAGCTTGGCAATAAATATATAGGTACAGAGCATATTTTACTTGCGGTTCTTGCGGAAGGCGACAGCCTGGCACTGCGGATTTTGCAAGGATTGGGCATAAACGCACCTGAACTTTACAATCTTATTGTCAATAGTGTTGCTCACGGCAAAGGCTCGGATATGCCCGGCGGGAAAGGCTCATCCACAACGCCGACGCTTGACGGTTTCGGAAGTGACCTTACGCAGGCGGCACGTGAAAGAAAATTTGACCCGATTATCGGTCGTGACAAAGAAATTGAGCGTGTCGTGCAGACGTTGAGTCGCAGGACAAAAAACAATCCCTGTCTTATAGGTGAGCCGGGCGTAGGTAAAACGGCAATCGCCGAAGGACTTGCGCAGAGAATAGTTTCGGGTAATATTCCCGAGGTGCTTAAAAACAAGAGGGTATTTAACCTTGACCTTTCGTCAATGGTTGCCGGAGCAAAATATCGCGGAGAGTTTGAGGAAAGGCTTAAAAAGGCCATTGATGAGGTTAAAGCAGCGGGCAACGTGATTTTGTTTATTGATGAAATGCATACAATTGTCGGCGCGGGCGCGGCGGAAGGTTCTATTGATGCCGCGAATATATTAAAGCCGTCGCTTGCGAGAGGTGACTTGCAGGTTATAGGCGCGACAACAATTAATGAATACAGAAAATATATCGAAAAAGACGCCGCGCTTGAAAGACGTTTTCAGCCGATTACAGTAGGCGAGCCGACAGTTGATGAAACAATAAGCATACTTCACGGCATACGTGATAAATATGAAGCGCATCACAAGGTAACAATAACCGATGAAGCACTTGAAGCTGCCGCAAAGCTTTCGGCAAGATATATAACCGACAGATTTTTGCCGGATAAAGCGATTGACCTTATTGACGAGGCATCGTCAGGGATAAAAATAAAGGCGCTTACCTGTCCGCCCGAAATTAAGGAAATTGAGGAAAGGCTTGCTAAAATACGCAAAGATAAAGAAGAGGCAATAGTGGCGCAGAATTATGAAACCGCGGCGAAGCTTCGTGATGAGGAAGCGCAGATAAAAACAGAGCTTGACAAGGCAAAAAATGAGTGGCAGGCAAAAAGCGCGGACGAAAAACCTTCTGTGGGAGCGGAGGATATTGCCGCGAAGATTGCCGAGTGGACCGGGATACCTGTCAGCAAGGTTGCGCAGGAGGAGGGCGAAAAGCTCAAAAATCTTGAAAATGTGCTTCATGGCAGAGTTGTAGGTCAGGACGAAGCCGTTACGGCGGTTGCGAAAGCAATTCGCAGAGGCAGAGTAGGGCTGAAAGACCCGAAAAGACCTGTCGGAAGCTTCATATTCTTAGGTCCCACGGGTGTAGGAAAAACGGAGCTTTCAAAGGCACTTGCGGACGCTATGTTCGGCAGTGAAGACGCTGTTATAAGAGTTGATATGTCCGAATATATGGAGAAACACACAGTTTCAAGGCTTATAGGCTCGCCTCCGGGTTATGTCGGCTATGACGAAGGCGGACAGCTTACCGAAAAGGTGCGCAGACATCCGTACAGCGTAATATTGTTTGATGAAATAGAAAAAGCGCATCCGGATGTATTTAACGTGCTTTTGCAGATACTTGACGAAGGCACAGTCACAGACGCGCAGGGCAGAAAAATTGATTTTAAAAATACCGTTATAATTCTTACTTCAAACATAGGCGCAAGACTTATAACAGATACCGACAGGCATCTTGGCTTTAATGACGCCGGCGGTGAGGAAAAAACGTATGAGAAAATCAAAGAAAGCGTACTCGGTGAGCTTAAAAAAGCTTTCAGACCCGAATTTCTTAACCGTCTTGACGATATAATAGTGTTCCACAGATTAAGTGAAGATAATGTTAAGAAAATTGCCGAGCTGCGTCTCGAAGGACTTAAAAAGAGGCTTAAAGAAAACGGCATTGAAGCGGAATTTACAAAAGAAACGGTTGAGTTTATCGCGAAAGAAGGCTTTGACCCCGTTTACGGCGCGAGACCGCTTAAACGCGCAATTCAGTCTAAAATTGAAGATGTGCTTGCCGAATCTATGCTGGAAAGCGGTATTGGTGAAGGAAGCAAAATAACGGTTGACTTTAAGGACGGTAAAATTACGGTACAGTCATAGTGTTTTTATCGGCGTCCTGTTCAGTTTCGGAACAGGGCGCCGATATTTTTTTGTAAAATATTATCCGAAAGTAATATTTTTTTGACAAAAGTATAAATATATGATATAATAAAATCAATTTATTAAAAAAAGGCGGCTTTGCCGTGAGGTAGATTTTATTGTTTCAATGTTCCGCGGCACGTTGCGCCTTGCATAAGTTTAAATAATAGCTGTTAGCTAAGCGCCGCAGGCGCAGCCGCAAAAAAGTGGTAGCGAAGCGGAGGCGTTATGCCCGCGTTTACAAGGGCATAGCCGCAGCAAGCGTGCTTTTTTGCGGAAAAGGAGCGGCTGTCTGTAAAGCGTAGCCGTGATTTTTGCAAAAAATCGCGGCAAGCCAAAAAGACTTGCCGCTTTCGTGGTCGGAGTAGCAGGATTTGAACCTGTGGCCTCTTGGTCCCGAACCAAGCGCTCTACCAAACTGAGCTATACCCCGAAACGTTA
>CACZTG010000070.1 GCA_902783995.1 uncultured Ruminococcus sp.
AAACACAGCGGGACTTATAGATGTTATTCATGGAAAGGACGGTTATGTTGCAGTCGGCGGAGATCCGTCAAACAGTGACCGTGGAAGTGCGACAGCAGGAATGACCGCAATATTTATACCCGATGACTATACACAGGGCTATCAGATAGGCAAATTTGATGACTTGGAATCCCAAACTCCTACCACATTATATATAAGCGGCGAGGATGAAATTGAAATCCCATTATCAGGCTTTAAAACGGAAGAGTATAGTGTTACGGTGCGAGATCAGGGCGGAAATGCAATAGAAAATGCATCCAACACTATATTATGGTCGATTGATGGAGGACCGAAAACGGGCATATCTGTTGCAAGCGGAGTTGTTACCGTAACTTCAGAGGCTGAAGCTCAGGAAATTGTTGTAACCGCATACGACAGCGTTGATTCGTCGATAAAAGGTTCAAAAAAAATCCTGATTTCCGATGCACCATTCCCAACAACTATTCAGATAAGCGGTTCATCATCGCTAATTAAATCGGAAAATGAAACGAGAACATCTGCATATACCGCTTCGGTTCTTGATCAGCTCGGAAGAGCCGTTCCGAATGAAGATGATATGGAAAAGGTTGTATGGAGTCTTGAATATCCCGAGACAAATGCGGCTTCGGGTTTGTCAATTAACGCAGTAACAGGAGTTTTAAGTGTTCCGGCAGAAGCAGATGTCGGAGATGTGAATATTGTTGCAACATCGGCTTATGAGGGAGCTTCCTCCCTAAGTGCCACATATTCAGTGCATATCTCTGCAATAGCATCAGTTACAGCATCGGGACCGGCAAACTATTATCATTATTTTGGACAATGTACAAATACAGCTTGCACATATACTTTTACCCCGAAGGTTTATGACTCTGACGGAAAAGTTATATCGGAGGAATGTGAATACAGCATTGCAGAGGATTACTATAATCCAAATGTATCCATATCAACAGCAGCAAACGGCGATTGTGTTCTCACATTGAGAAAGAATATAGTTTCCGATACTCTGAATTTGTTGATAAAAGTTAAAAACGCTCCTGAGGTTACGGGACTGTGTCAATTGAATATAGTGGATACTATGGTGCCCAACGGAAAACTTTTTGAAAAAGAAAACGGAAGCATTGTTCCTTTGAATTGGACAAATGTCGGTAATATAGCTCCAAGCAACCTTGGAACAAACGATAATCATGGGCGTTGGATATTCAATCTTAATTCGGCAGACGCAGATCAATATATGAGCTTCCAATCCGATGCGTTTGAAGTTAAAGCAGGTGGAGTTTATAAATTCGGATTCCGTTCGCAGGGAGTTAAAATTGCAAATCATGATGATTCGTACACACCGCTTCTCTATATGATGGTGACATTTCTTGACAGTAATAGCGATATGACGGGCGAGCCTGTTCTTATATATGATACTTTGGTAAGTGAAGGTAGAGAACATGCAACCTCAGCAGATTTTTATGAAATTCTCACAATACCGCAGGGCGCGGTATCTGCGCAGGTGACAATGTCGGCGACGCCGCCGCTCGAATTTAACTTGTTTGATATAGGATGCTATCCTCTGGTTGACTCCGGTGAAATTGAAATAAAGGGAGATTACAGCGTTGAAGCCGGCGACGAGATAACTATGCGAGCAGAGACAACAGGGCTTTTGTATGATGACCAGAGCATTCCGCTGCCGAACGGGATAAAATGGTTCCTAAAAAATGCATACAGCGGAGTAAGTATTGATATAGATACAGGAGTTCTCACAGTATCAGACAGTGCGGAAGCAGGGGAGGTAACCGTTGTAGCGGTTGTAAGCGGAAATACAACAATACGCGATGAGAAAACGGTTACCGTTACAAAGACGGTTAAAGAGTTAACAGCGAGCAATATAAGAATAGAAACGGAAACAATTACTGCCGGAAGTACAGTAAACGCAAGCGCAAGCCTTGTAAATACAACAGATGCTGCAGAGTATGTAAATATTATTGTTGCAGTTTATTCAAGTAATGGCAGTCTTGCTTATATTGCTGTGGCAGAAGCAGAGGAAATTCCAAATGACGGAGCAGCACATACAGTCACTGCTTCATGCGATATTCCTTCAGGAGCAAATACAAATGGTTTATTCGCAAAAGCGTTTGTGTGGAAATCAATGCTCGGCATTGTTCCTGTAAAACAAAATTAAAAAATTATTGATACTTATTCGGGGGTAAAGTATTAAAACCTTACTTTTGTTCCGAAAAACAAAATATAAGGGACTATGGCAATTTAATTTAAAAAATTGTTTTGCTACGGTCCCTTTTCTTACAGAGGTGTAAGAATGAAAAAGATATTATCTTTATTTATTACAGCCGCAATGATAATAAGTATATTTTGCAGTGTGATATATGCTGCTGAAATAACATCTGAAAGTAAGCTTATTTCCGTTGCGTACAGCGAAAAGCTTAACCTTTATGTGA
>CACZTG010000071.1 GCA_902783995.1 uncultured Ruminococcus sp.
CCTGCCCTGAAAGCCTTTTCACCCATATTTTCAAGAAAAATTTTCAGTTCGTCATATGTTAAATCTTTAAGGTTAATCATCTTTTTTACCTATCGGTCTTTTTCATTTTAGCTATGAAAAAGCCGTCCATTCCGTATTCTCCGGGCAACACCTGAATATAGCCCTTGCCTATATCAAAAAACGGTTTGCCGCCAAAATAACCTGCAATATTGCAAAGTTCAAATTCTTTGTGCAGGCTTAAAAAGCGGTTGATATTTTCGATATTTTCGGCTTTATTTACCGTACAGGTCGAATACACAAGCTCTCCGCCCGTTTTCAGATATTCGGCGGCATTTTCAAGGATTTTAAGCTGTAAATTTTCAAGCTCCTTTGTGCTTTTTTTATATTTTATTTCAGGCTTTTTCCTTAAAAGCCCATAACCCGAGCAAGGACAATCCGCAAGTATTTTATCGGCACTTTCTTTAAGTGTTTCATCAAAAACTTCCGCGTCTTTGACCTCTGCGTTTATCATATCAATTCCGAGCCTTTTTGAAAGCTCGTCAATCAGCTTGATTTTATGCTCATACAAATCGAAAGCGTGTATTTTACCTTCACCTCGCATAAGCTCCGCAAGATACGTTGTTTTACCTCCCGGAGCCGCGCACATATCAATAACTGTATCACCTTTTTCGGGTGAAAGCACATATGCCGCCATTGCCGACGCCTCGTCCTGCGGATAGTAATATCCCTTTTTAAAAAGCTCCTCATCTCTTACGGCAAAGCCGCCGTGAACTTTCAAACAATCATCGCATATTTCGGTATTTTCCGCCTTTATACCTTTATCCGAAAAAGCTTTTTTGAGCTTTTTCCTGTCTGTTTTTAGAGTGTTGACTCTTACGGTAAACGGCGCGTTTTCACGGCTGCCCGAAAAAATCTTTTCGGCTAAGCTGCCGTATTGCTTCATCATAAGAGAACAAAAGCCTTCATCAAGCGAATATTTTACACTGTAATATTTTGATGTGTTTTTCGGAATATCTGAAATATCAAGCCCACAGACAAGCGTCTTTCGCAAAACTCCGTTTACAAAGCCTGCCGCTGAAGCTTTACCGTATTTTCTTGTAAGATTTACGCTTTCATTTATGATTGCGTAATCGGGCACACTGTCCATATAAAGCTTCTGATATACCGCGCTTTCAAGAATCGCGAGCACCTCTTTGTCAAGCTTTGAAAGCGGCTTGTTTATATGCTTTGAAAGGAGATAATCCGCCTGAATACTATATGTTAAGGTGCCATAGACAAGCCTTGTAACAAAAGCTTTTTCTTTCGTGTCAAGACCGCCGAGCGAGTCCGCAAGTTCAAGATTTGAATACGCGCCGTCACGTTTTACGCGCATTATAATATCTATCGCTTTTTTTCGTAGCATTTTACCTTTCCTTCCGCATTAAAAGCTAAAATTCCGTACCCTTTTCAATTTTACAGCCGCGAAGAAAATCGGCGGCGTTCATACGCTTTTTACCCTGAAGCTGTAACTCTTTTATTTTAAGCACACCATCGCCTGTCATTATGTCAAGCGTATCCTCGGCAGAAACGACTGTACCGGGCTTTTCTTTAATTCCACAGCTTTCTGCTTCGGCAGAATAAATTTTTATAACACCTTTTTCGGTTTTAAAATAAGCGGTCGGCCACGGATTTAATCCGTTAACAAGATTTTTTATCTCGTCTGCGGAGCTTTTCCAATTAATAAGACCTGTTTCTTTTTTTAACATCGGCGCATAGGTTGCGGCTTTTTCGTCCTGCTTTACCGAAGAAATATCAGATAAGTTTTCAAGAGTTTTCAAAAGAAGCTCCGCTCCCGCTCCCGCCATTCTGTCCATAAGCTCTCCGCTTGTTTCGTTTTTAAAAATATCAATCTTTTTTTGTAAAAGAATATCGCCCGTATCCATACCTTCGTTCATATACATCGTTGTAACTCCGGTCTCTTTTTCGCCGTTTATAACAGCCCACTGAACGGGAGCGCTTCCGCGGTATTTTGGCAAAAGTGAACCGTGAACGTTTATACAGCCGTGCTTCGGATAATCAAGAATATATTTCGGCAAAATTTTCCCGTATGCCACAACAACAATTAAATCGGGATTGTATTTTTCAAGCTCCTTCAGAAACGCTCCGTCTTTTAAAGTATGCGGCTGCAGCACCGGAATGTTTTTCGATAAAGCGTATTCCTTAACGGGCGGCGGCGTAAGCACCATTTTCCTGCCCCGCGGTTTATCCTGCTGTGTTACCGCACAGCACACCTCATATCCGTTATTTATAAGATTTTCAAGATTTACCCTCGCGAAATCGGGAGTACCCATAAACATAATTTTCATTGTTCGTCTCCAAATCATTCGTTATCGACAATATTATCCGCAAGTTCAACATAAAGCTTGCCGTCAAGGTGGTCACATTCGTGACATACGCACCTTGCGAAAAGACCGCTTACCGTTTTCGTATATTCATTGCCGTTACGGTCATATGCTTTAAAAGTTACCTCCATAGGTCTTTCAACATCTCCGTGTTTACCGGGCACACTGAGGCAGCCTTCCGCTCCATACTGCGAGCCTTTTGTCGAAATGATTTCCGGGTTAATAAGCTCGATAAGCCCCTCGCCCACATCAATTACCACTACTCTGCGAAGTATTCCGACCTGCACGGCGGCAAGCCCTGCTCCTTCGTACTTTTGCATGGTTTCAATCATATCGTCTATAAGTAAATGAAGTCTTTTATCAAAATTTGTCACCGGATGACTTTTTTTTGAAAGAATTTCATCTCCGATTGTAATTATCTTGCGCACAGACATATTTTTTCTCCTCTCAGCCTGCTGTATCTATATCAATTTCAAGTCCGAACGGTGTTTTTTCATCAATATGCTTATTATATAAGCTTTCAAGCACATTATATATTTCATCGTCCCATATTGTTTTTAAAATTATTCTGTAACGGTATTTGTTTTTTATTTTAAACACAGGCGCCGGCGAAAGCCCGAAAAAGGCTTTGCAAAGACCTTCTCGCTCATCAAGCAGATTTCTTAAAAATGCCTCCGCCCTCATACCGTATTCACCTGTCTTTATTTCATCATCGCCCGTAATAAGAATTTGCACTATCCTTGAAAACGGCGGATAATCCATAAGCATTCTCGATTTTATCTCATTTTCAAAAAAGCCTTTATAATTGTTCTTTGCGGCATAAGCAATAACCTTATTTTGGGGTTCATACGTCTGAATAACACATCTGCCCTTTTTACTGCCTCTGCCTGCTCTGCCGCAGACCTGAACAAGCTGTGAAAAAGCTTTTTCGGACGCTCTGTAACTGCCTGTGTTTAAAAGAGTATCGGCGGCAAGAACGATGCTCAAAGTGACATTTTTAAAATCAAGACCTTTTGTTATCATCTGCGTCCCCAGAAGAACGTCGGCTTTTTTATCATTAAATTCGTCAAGCAGCCTTTCGTGCGAAAATTTGTGCGAAGTCGTGTCCGCGTCCATACGGATTACAGATATATTCGGAAAAATTTTATAAAGCTCATCTTCCGCTTTTTGTGTTCCCGTTCCGAAATATTTTATATATTTACTGCCGCAGGCGGGACATACCGAAGGATTTTTTTCCGTATATCCGCACATATGGCATTTTAAAAGCTCATTTTTGCTGTGATATGTCAGGCTTACACTGCAATTCGGGCACTTTGCCACATAACCGCAGGCTCTGCAAGAAACAAAGGTCGAAAAGCCGCGCCTGTTAAGAAAAACTATACTCTGCTCCCCGTTCTGAAGATTTTTTTCAAGCTCCGTTATTGCTGCCGAGCTGTAAACACTGCGGTTTCCTTTCGCAAGCTCCGACGTCATATCGGCAATGATAACTTCGGGCATATCCATATTATTATATCTTTTTTTTAGCTCAATAAGGTTAATTTTACCTTTCAGGGCATTATAAAAATACTCTGTCTTAGGTGTTGCCGAAGCATAAACTATGGGGCATTTGTTTTGTCCGGCTCTGAAACGTCCGACAAGTCTCGCGTCATATCTCGGACTGTTTTCGGATTTATAAGTATCCTCATGCTGCTCATCAATTACAATAAGCCCAATATTTTCAAAAGGAGCAAAAATCGCCGACCGCGCTCCGACAGCAACGGAAACCTCGCCATTTTTAATCCTTTGCCATTCATCATATCTTTCACCCAGAGAAAGTCCGCTGTGAAGAACAGCGACTTTGCCGCCGAAACGTTCTGCAAAACGGCGTGTCATTTGTGGAGTAAGAGATATTTCGGGAACAAGAATTACAGCGTTTTTCCCTTTTGATAAAGCGTAATCAACCGCCTGCAAAAAAACCTCCGTTTTTCCGCTCCCGGTAACACCGAAAAGCAAATGTTCGCTAACCTTGCCAATGTCAACAGCTTTTTTTAAATCATCAATCGCTTTTTTTTGCTCATCTGTC
>CACZTG010000072.1 GCA_902783995.1 uncultured Ruminococcus sp.
AAATAGAAAATCAAAAAAATGTATTTTCTTATATAATAATAAGAAAATTGCTTGCGTTAGACCGAGTTTGTCAGCGCTCTGGGGCGGCAAACTGCCGCCCGTTTTTTTATACGATATATTTTTATTATCCGAGCTGTTTTCCGCATTCGGGACAGAATTTTGCGCCTGCGGTTATGTCAGCTCCGCATTGAGGACATTTTGCCGCTTCGGGCTTCGGTTTGCCGCAGTTCTGGCAGAATTTACCGCTGTTTACCGTGCCGCACGAGCAGGTCCAGCCGCCTACCGGCTCCGGCTTCTGATTGCCGCAGTTCTGACAGAATTTACCGGTATTTACCGTACCGCATGAGCAGGTCCAGCCGTCCTGCTGAGGAGCGGAACTTTGCGGTTGATTAAAGCCGCCTCCGGCAGCATAAATACCCTGCATATTCGCTCCGCCTGTCATACCTGCCATATTAAGACCCATAAACGCACCCATTGCGCCTGCACCGCCTTGATTTTTAGCGGCGTCCTGCATAGCCTGTGCCGTAGCACCCGTCATATGAGCGGCAGCCATACCGGGTTCACGAAGCGCGCTGTTACGCTGAATTTCTTTAATCATCTTTTCGTCTTCCTCGGAAGCTGTTGCTGAGGAAACACCAAAGCTGATTATTTCTATACCTCTGAGCGCTGTCCATTTTTCCGAAAGTATGTCGTTGAGAGCGTCCGCTATTTCGGTAGCATGTCCCGGAAGCTCGCTGTAACGTACTCCGAGAGCCGAGATTTTGGCAAGCGCGGGCGAAAGAGCCGTTAAAAGCTCGGTTTTAAGCTGACCGTCAATTTCATCTCTTTTATAATCACTTTGAACGTTACCGCATACATTTGTGTAGAAAAGAAGCGGGTTTGTGATTTTGTACGAATATTCACCGTGACAGCGGATAGCAATATCAACGTCAAGACCTATTCTTCTGTCCACAACTCTGAACGGCACCGGTGACGGTGTACCGTATTTGTTGCCCGGAATTTCCTTTGTATTAAAGAAATAAATACGTTGGTCTTTTCCCGTATCGCCTCCGAAGGTGAAACGCACACCTATTCTTTCAAAGGTTTTTTTGATGTTTTCACCGAGGTTACCGTAAAAAATACTCGGCTCGGTTGAGGTATCGTAAACAAACTCTCCGGGTTCGGCACAAACCTCGACAATTTTGCCCTGGTCGGCAATAATCATACACTGTCCGTCGTTTACGGCTATAACCGAACCGTTTGAGATGATATTATCCTCACCTTTTTTGTTTGAGCTTCTTCCGCCTGTGCGTTTTACTCCTTTTACAACAAGCACATCTGCCGGAAGACTTTCACAGTAAAAATAATCCCTCCACGAATCAGCCAAAACGCCTCCGAGCGCTCCGGCTCCTGCTTTTAAAAGTCCCATTTTAATATCTCCTCTCAAAAATTATTTAAAAAATTTTTTAAAAACTAAAAGCTTCCCGAGCTTCCGCCGTGACTTCTGCCGGACGACGAGGTATGTGAGCCGCCGCTGCTGCTGCTTTCCTGCCGTCTTGTTTTTGAAACGGTGCTGTACAGAAAAATGTCCGATGCCTGTTCGATGTTCATGCTTCCCGGTTTTTTGTACTGTTCGGCAAAGGTCTGCATGACGGCGGTGTTCATCTTTTTTTGTTTGTGCGCTGTCAATCCGAAAGCAAGCGCTAACGGTATAACGACAAGCAGAATAATCAGCGCAATATAGTGCTTCCCGTCGCCGGACGAAGACACGGCGTAGCTGTCAAAATCAAGCGTTTCGCCGCCGGCGTCTTTTTCAAGAATCAACTCCGCGGTTTCGGCGTACTTTGAAAAGGTTGAGTAATAATCGCCCTCCGAAAGATATTGACGGCACAGACCGCCCAAATAGTCGCAGGCTTCGTTGCTGAACGGCGTTTCACCGTAAGGATAGGTTGAAAGTGCGTAATTTCTTGTACTCATACAAACATAGTATATCATACCTCTGTCGTTTTCGCCCATTCCGTAGCCGTTATAATCGTAAATATCATCGGCTTTTGCCTGCGCGTCGGAATTGTCGGTTTCGTTTTCGGTATAAACCGCGACGTCAATATCGTACTCATCTCTTATATTATAAAGCATATCGGAAATCTCAACAAATTCCTGTGTGGTTAAAAGCCCGGCGTTATCAATAAGCGGCGGGTTTTTCCCGAAGCGGAACTCCTCTCCGTCAAGCTCTTTTTCAAAAAGGTCGGTTGTAACCAGATAATATTTTAAAAACGCGTTGTAAAAATCACTGTCATTTAAATAGGGCGCGCAGCGTTCCGCAATATAGTCGCAGGCTTCTGTTGTCAAAACCGTTTCGCCTTCGGGATACGAAACAACATTGTATTTTCCCGAACCGGTACATATGTAAAACATAAGCCCCCGGTTGTTTTCGCCCATACCGTAGCCGTTATTCAGAAAAAGCTCATCCGCGCGCGCTGTTGCCGACTCGGCAGGATTATCATTTTCGGTATAGACAGCGACATCGTAGCCGTAGGTTTCTCTTATTTCGCTTAAAAGCGTCGAAATATGCTCGGCGTTTTCAGCGGTTAGAAGCCCGGCGTTATCGGTAAGCGGCGGGTTTTCACAGTGCGCCGTAAACGGAATAACAAGGGTAAAAGCAAAGACAAGGAGTATAAATAATGAAGATATTTTTTTCATCGCGAGCACACCTCCTTAAAACAGCCCCAATATTTTCGCGGCACAAAAGCATATGGCAAAGGAGGCGGCAAGAACGCCCGAAAAAAACGCTGCTCTTCTTCTTTTGCATATGGGATATCTCCCAACGGTTTTTCCCGTCTG
>CACZTG010000073.1 GCA_902783995.1 uncultured Ruminococcus sp.
CAAATTTTTCACGCAATTCTTCCGCAACCGGTAATTTTTCGTCCTGTAAAAGTGATAGCGCAATATGCTCAAAATCGCCAAAATCAACTACGTTTTTTTCTTTTTTTTCCAGCGCGAATTTATCACCGAAGCTTTTTACGCACTCATAAAAGAGTTTTAAATACGGATAAACTTTTTTAAGTCCCGATATTATTTCGGCTGATGAAAATATTTCCGTTTCGGCAATAATACTGTCGGCCTTTTTTTTCAGTTTATCTCTTTTTGCTTTTATTAAAGCTGATATCTCTTCATCGCAATCTTTGTTTTTCTTGCCTATACTGCCCCATTTGCAATCTCCCGCGGTCTTTCTTATATCCTCCCACCTTCCGCCAAGCACTGCAATCATTTTTGCTGTTTTATTGCAGTCATCATAAAGCGCGTCCGTATATCCCGTAACATTTCCGATATCCGCAAGCTTTAAAAGCTCTTCGTTTTCGTTTTTTATATCGGAAAATGCACGCCTGTATTTTTCCTTTAAAAGCTCAACCCATTCAAGACTATCCGCAATTTCTTCTTCATTTGTACCGTATCTCTCACAAAGGCTTGCGACATTGTATTTTTCAGTCTGTTCTTCAAGCCATAAAAGCGGATTTTCAAAGCTTCTTATGTATTTATACCTTTTAATTATTTCGCCCGCGAGCTTCTCATCGTTTTCGCATGAAAGCCATCTTGCCATATCCGAAAACGCTTTTCCGTATAAGCCGTACATTTCATTTACAACCTCAATTGCAAGCTTTGCCTGCATAAGCTCGCCTTCCGTACTGTCAAGAATACCAAAAGACGGGTCCATATCTATAAGATGAAAATTACTTTTTATTATATTAAGGCAAAAGCTGTGAATTGTCATTATGCTTGCTTTTGAAATCATTGTAAGCTGCCTTGCCGCAAGCTCGCTTTCAGGATTTTTCACAAGGTTTTCACGCAGCTTATCTATTATTCTCTGACGCATTTCCGCAGCCGCCGCATTTGTAAAAGTAACAATAAGGAGCTTTTCAACCGGCACAGGGTTTTCCTCATCTGTAACACGTTTAAGTACCCGTTCCGACAAAACCGCTGTCTTACCCGAACCTGCCGCGGCCGAAACAAGAAGGTCGCAGTCACGCTTTTCTATTGCTTCTTGCTGCTGAGTTGTCCATCTTGGCATTACTGCTCTCCTCCTTCTTCCGATATTTTTTCCCACGCCGTAAAATTATCCATTTTTTTAAGGCGTTCATAACTGTTGCAAAGCGCCCCGTCAAAATGGCATACTGATTTATAATCACAATATTTGCACGGGCTGTAATCACCTAACTTTACCGGTCTGACGTCAATTTTTCCGGCAAGCATTTCAGCGCTTATCTTTTTTAAAGTTCGTTTAATGTGCTTGTTCATTTTTTCAAATTGCTCAAAGCTCGCAATTTTTGAATAAGCTCCAAAACTGCCGTCGGCTTTGATTTTTACCGGAAGCAGACTTTTGCCGTCCCCAATATTACTATCCATTTTTCTGATTATTTCTCTATCGGCAGCGAGCAGCCCGTCTGCCTTGTATTCTGCCTCATTAAGCGTTTTGGCTTCCTCCCGCGTCAAGTCTCTTCCCGTTTTTACAATCGGGTCAAAAAGCCTGAAATATAACATTCCTGCGCTTATACCGTCCTCCTGCTCCGTAAGACTTTCAAGATACACGGCAAGCTGTAAGCTTAATCCGTAATATACCTTCGCAATACTAAAATTCTGCTCGCCCGACTTATAATCAATAACTCTTATAAATTTCCGTCCGTTTTCGTCGGTGTAAATATCGCTTCTGTCAATTTTCCCCCGTAACTTAACCTTTTTCCCGCCGACAACCAATTCAATAGCGTTATATTTTCCGCCGTCGCCAAAGCTTATTTCATATCCCATAGGAATAAATTCTCCGGCTTTAAGCTGCGCCGCAATCATACAAGCGGAGGTTTTAACCGTTTCTTTAAGGCGTAAAGCCGCCCAGATTTGCCTTTCTTCGGGTTTTTCAAACTCACGGAAAAAATCATTAATTTTCTCGTCCGCAATCTTTTCGGCGTTTTCGTTTATCCATTCGTCCGCAGCTTCCTGCCAGCTGCCAATTTCGTTTTTAACTTTATATGAAAGCGCTTCTATTACACTGTGCATAACAGAACCCGCGTTTGCGCTTTGCATTACAGCCTCGGCTCTCGGTGAAACATCAAGCATATAGCTGACATAATACATAAACGGGCATCTTCTGTAACTTTCAAGCCTTGAAACCGAAGTGCGCATATCACCTTTATATATTTCACTGAGAATTGACTCAGACAGTTTTTTCGTTTCGTTCCTATATTCAGCGCTTTTTTCTACCATTTCGTATTTCAGATTGCTGTGGTGTTTAAACCATTTTTCAAGAGCATCCGTAATTTCGGCGGTTTTCGCTTCCGGTTTTCGCTTCTGCCGAGCAAGCACCTCAAGCGCTGTCTTGCTCGTAACAATTTTATCTATACCGTCCCGGTCTTCCGTTACAGTATCAAGCTCACAAACCCTCGGCAGCAAATTCTTTACTTTTCGGAGAAGTGAGGAAGGAGCCAGCGATTCACCGACGTTATCGGTCAAAGGATATGTAAGATATAGTTTCTCTGAAGGTGATAAAAGCGCGTCATATACTGTAAATTCTTCATCAAGCATACGGCTTACGGTATCGGGTGCCATATTAAGCCCAAGCTCTTCAAGCTTTTTCCTTTCATCATCTTTAATTATTCCCTCACCGGAAAAAATTTCCGGGAAAACGCCTTCGTTTACGCCAATAATAAACATTATTTTCGCGTTATGCGCCTTGCTTCTTTTTACATCGGTAATCGTCACGCTGTCTGCCGAAGTAGGAATAATTCCAACTTTATGCGCTTCAAATGCCGCTTTGAGCATAGCTTCAAATTCTGCAGCGTCCGTTTCCGTATTGTCACCCGAAACCGCGTATATTTCATCAAAAGAAGCTATCACAGCATCATATATCTGCGTATATCTCGCCGCCAAATCCGCGTTCTCTGTTTCCGACAGCCTTCTTGCGTTTTCCTCAATCCTATCATAAAAGTTAATTTCCGCCATAAAATTAAGCATTGCAGCTATATAGGCTCTGACAGTCTTTCCTTCTTTAAGGCTTTTTTCAAGAGCAATAACAGGTTCACTTATTTTCTTTCTTATGAGGTTAATTTCTTTTACGGTTTCCTCATCAAAGCCTTTTGGAGTATATTTCCATTCCTTGTCACTTTTCCAGCTTGAGCCTCTTATACCCGTACATAAGATATAGTTCTCAAGCAAATCGGTTTCATCAGCTTCCACGTTATGCCAGCCTGTTTTCAGATATGCGAATATACTGTCATAATCCCAATTTTTAAGAATAATATTTAAAACACAAATAAGCGCAAATGCCGGAGTTTCGGAAATAAGCCGTGTTTTGTCACTCACATAAACGGGAATATCATATTTACCGAAAACTTCAGCCGCAATATTTTTATATGTATCAATATTCCGTGCCGCAACAGTA
>CACZTG010000074.1 GCA_902783995.1 uncultured Ruminococcus sp.
TTCTCAGGTTACCCGAAGCTGTACTCTCTAAAAGCGGCGTAGCCGCATACCGAAAAAGGTTGGTAGTGACTGCGTGCCGTCGTGAGCGCATTTATAAGCGAACAGGCAAGCCGAACGTGACCTTTTTCGGAAGAGGAGGAGCAAGGTAGCGGGCGGATGTTTTCCGAACAGGAAAACGGAGCAAAAGCGGACTTTGCTCCGACGTGGTGAAGTTTGTTCGTAGCAAAAAGGTTTAAAATAAAGAAAAATCGAATAAAATGAGATTTTCAGGCAAAATTAACTCATTCTGATAATTACAAATAGCCTACATTTCGCTTTATTACTGCCTTTTTGCGTTCTGGACTTTTTTAACATCCCCGCTAAAAAACTTATTCCTTATAATACATTTCCTCTTTTGCCTTTACCAAAGGCTTTAACGTTGCAAAGCTCTCCCAGCCGAATGCCTTTATTACATATTCACCCGCTGTATAATCGTTGAAGCTTATGCTTATTGTGTTGTTTTGTGCAACAAAAGCCTCTATCATAACATCACCGCTGTAAACTGCCGCCATCTTCTGCATATTTATCAGCTGCGAGAATTGGATTTCGGCGCTGTTTTCTCCGCATACGATACTTATCGGCTCGAACGGGATCTTTGCCGTCCATTCCACCTCGTTTCCGTCAAGCCCCGTAACGGTATAGGACTTAACAATGGCATAGGTATCATTCAGGGTGTCGCTCTCTACCGAAGCGCTTCCGTTTGAAACAGCCGATATTCCCTCGCCGTTATTGTACAGCTCTATGACCGCCGCGTCAAGGTCTGCCGCACTTCCGCAGCCATCCGGGAATGTTATTGTGTGCGCAATATTATCTATCTGCGCCACATACGCCGTATTATTTTTCGTGATCGTCGCATTTACTACCGACGGGTCAAACGCATCGCGGTCCGCCGCGTTTCCGAACAGCGCAATATACTTAAAGTTCATATCGGAGCCTGTGTTTGAATATAAACCGAGAGGCTGGGAAACTGCCGCTTTAGTGAGATTGGTGCTGACTGTTGTCCATTCACCCGCACCGAGACCGTTTGTATATATGGTTCTGTCACCCGATGAACCGGTACCTGTCGTACCCCAGTTTATTGTCCAGTGTATCTGAACATTGCTTCCCGCAGCGGCGCCGCTGTCATAGTTCAGCAGTGCTTTCTGATACCAATTGAATCTCAGCTCGTCATTCGGAAAATCAAAATTCAGACCTACCTTGCCGCTTTTATTCACAGCATGGAGCGATGAACTTTTTTTGGAAACATTCGCGGGGTACATATTTGTCAAATCGTTATCTCTCTTTGCAACCGTACCGTCCAGAATCGCACCCTGCACCGTTTCCGCATCGGTAAAATCAATAATATGATACTGCTTTGACGCGTCGTTTGTAGTTGTCATTCTGTTTTTCTTTGACTTCAGTATAAATTTCCAGGTATGCACGGTTCCGGTTTTATCGGTAACATTGTAATCAACCGAGGACATAACGCTTGTAAGATCCTGCGCTATCTTCTGCGAACCGGCAACAATTGCTGCCGACGCTGCCTGGTGAACATAGTCGTGCTGTGTGGTTGCTCCCACATTATCAAGAACAAGACTCGATATATCGGCGGCCGCTATAACAGGCATATCGGCGGGCGCTGTATTATCCGCGATTTCAACCGTTGCAGTATGCGTTACACCGTTTATCTTTGCTGTTTTGCCGGTAACCTCGTTTCTGTTATCCGCAATTCTCACACTTCTTACAGAGGGATCAAATGCCTCAGCCTCAGCTCTTGTTGCAAATACACCGACGTTCTTAATATTTACCACCGGTATAAAGTTATAGAAGCCTATACGCATTACCTTATTGTTGCTGTTTACGGGATCTACCTGAACTACCGCCGTATGGATATTCTTTGCCGTAGGATGAGAACCCTCCGGATAGCTTACAACATTTCCGTTTCCGTCTGTCGCCTCCCACCTTGCAATGATTCTTCCGGTTCCGTCGTTTCCGAGATCCGTCCTTGTTGATTCGGGCGAATACTCAATTCTCACATACTTTGTCTTTGTCATATCAAACTCATCGGAATAAAGCAGGAATTGCGTATACCTGTTTGTTCCGCTGTAAGATGCTCTGATAAAGAGACCCGGGCCGCCGTAATTATTGTTTACACCGGCCAGCTCTGCTGCCGCGTCGGATGATGTTTTTCCCACTTCATAGCCGTAAGGACGTGTATCCCAGCCGCTTTCTGTGCCATGAAGCCTGAGTGAAGCTCCGCTTGGTATATTTGTAAAATCAAAGAATAAATAATCCTCCGACGGCGCAACTATCGGTGCTGTCACAACCGCTGTCCATATAACCGATTTTCCGTCGATTCCTACTACCTCAAATTCCTGCGTAACCGTAACGCTTTCGGAGGTTTCATTTACTGTAGGTTCATCATTTGCATAAATTTCCACAACGTCATCGTCTATAGTCGCTATGCTTATTTTGTTCTCTATGGAATTAAGGCTGCCCTCCGTAACTCCGGTGTCGAGCTCAAGCTCCATCGTATGAGCAATATTGTCTACCTCCATAGCTTCACCGTCATATTCCGCGGATACAACGGATGGGTCATAAGCCTCCGCATCCGCAAGATTATCAAACATCGCTATATATTTATACGCTATTCTGCTGTCCGCGCTTACATTTGCATCTCCTGCGTTAACAGTGGTAATGTCAAGCGCCGATTCCGCATCGGACGATTGCGGCACTGTAACGACTGACGACGTCCACATGCCCGTTTCAACGGCTTCACCTGCGGAATTTGAAACGCTTGCTGCAATATTTCCCGCCTCATTTACAGCTGTAAGATAAGCTGCCTGATTTAGATCCCCGAAGCCAAGAGTACCGTAATACTCTTTATTTACGGACGGCGCAGAAGCCAGATTCAGCTTGTAAACGCCGTAAGCAAGCTTAACGTAGCGGTAATCGGTATCAATCGGGTCATTGAGCATAACATAAGGATACTGCGTCGCACCGTCGGAGCTTACCTCCATTGCAGGACCGTAGGAATCGCTTAAGGAAGCGATCGGCTTTGTGTCAAGACTATCGTACTGGACCTTGCTGTAGCTGTCATTTCCGGTATATGCAACCTGACTTGCCGTAACAATTCCCATATTTTGTTCGGTAGAAAAATCATAAATATAGTACTTTTTATCATTGCCATATGCTCTTTCCTCAAGAATTGAGGTATCATCGGCAACCTCGCCGTAATCTATCTGCCATTCTGTTACATTTCCGGCAATATCGGTAACATTATATTTAACGCGTCTGCCGAGACCGTAGCTTCTTCCGTCAAAATCAAGCGTCTGTACTGCGCTTGCGCCGTCTGCAAGAGTGAGTGTCGGATTGCCCCTTACCGACTCTGCAAACTGCGCCTTGTGCGCATAATTATCTATTACCGCGCTTACACCGTTACTTGTAACCGCTGTAACAGACGGGTCCCAAGCATCTGCCGCTTCCTGCGAACTGAAAAGCGCTATATACTTTATTCTGTAGCTGCCGGTAACTTTTCCCGTAAACTCAAGCAACGGTCCCATGCTCGTCATCTCTCCGTGACTGCTTTTTACCAAAGCGCCGGAATATACATGCCAGCCGTCCTGAGAACCCAAGTTATCATCATAAGCTTTAACCTTTGTTGAAGACCACGGCTGTCTCCAACCTGTCTGTACCGATGTTGACGAAGAGCCCGCGTCGCTTCCGGTTATCCAATACGCCGTCTTTATATAAAGATTCCGGTTTGTATTAAATAACGTACCCGATCCGTCATCAATGTAGAAGCTCAGCTCTCTCCATGTGGGGCCTCCCGAATTATTCATTTTCAGCACCTGACCGTAGTTACCATAATCCTCAAACGAGACCCTTCCGCTCGCGTTGTCCCCGACACGAACCCTTTTTTCAGGATTGTATGTAAGAGCTTTTTTGTAGTGATCAGCGTCTGTCCACGGCTGTATATCATCAGCCGACCATTCCGTTGTGTCACCGAAATTGTAGTAAATCAGCGGTGCCTCTCCCGCCTCGGCGGAAGCTGTGGTCATAAAGACCGCGCTCTGGCATAACAGCATTGACAATGCAATGAGATATGCCAACATTTTCCTCATTTTCATAAGTATTACTCCTCCTTTTATTTTAACATAATTTTGCCCAAAATTTAAATACCTGTTTTGAAATACTGCGCGCTTGTTCCTTTATTACCTCATTTTTATGTCAGGTTTTCCTCCTATCAGGAAAATTTTATGAAAAACTAATTGTTATAAGGCGGTGCAAGCCTGTAAAGACCTGTGTTTGACTGAGAAACATATACATACCCATCATCCGCCACAAACATAGACTTCGGCGTATGTCTGCCAACTACGGGGCCTGTTTTTATTATGCTTTTTGTGCTGTCAACCGTTGAAATAACCTGCCACGACCTTCCCGCATCACAGCTTCTTATTATCGTTTGCAGATAATTTTTTGTCTGGTATTGCTTTGCGTCCGAGCTTGCGCCTGCGGCATAAAGCACATTCGAGTCATTCGGGTCTACCGCAAACGACCAGCACCAGAAATCAGGCGCCGCCCTTCTCATGGCGCGCTCCATAGATTCTGCAAATGCTCCGTTTCTGTACTTCTGCACATAGCCGTGACGGGAAACATACAGCGTATCGGTATTGTCGTCATAGTCCATGACCGCCTGCAGCACGTTATAGTCGTAATTGCTGACAGGCTCTACAGTAGCATATATTGACCACCTCGCGCCGTTTGTGTAGGAAACATAAATATTATTCTTATAATCTCCCTTGCCCTTTGCAAAAATCTTTGTGCCGTCCTTTGAAATATCCATAACGCCGTTTATCTGAGCCGGAAGCGAACTCCAATTGTGTCCGCCGTCGGTACTCCTTAAATTTCCTGCAAACAGTATATCGGGATTTGTCGGGTGCTGCATACATCTGTTATACAGGTATCCGCTTGTTACGGTGCCCTTGTTTTCCCATGTTTCTCCGCCGTCAAACGTTATATAAAGATCCGATTCACTTGTTTCCCAGTTTGACGAGCCGCAAAGGATATATGTGTCTTCGTTTACAACATATGCGCCGTAGATGTGGTTTCTTATCTGACTGCCGCCCAAAGAATACAGGGTAACAAAGCTCCTGCCGCCGTCAAGCGTTAACGCGCCCCTATAATCCTGCTGCGGAACTATCCACCAATCCGGGTTATACACATTCGGACGCCACCATGAATTTATACATTCGCCCATCATTCCGTTTGAATACCATTTGTATGTTGCGCCGCCGTCCGTGCTTTTCCACATCCAATCCGAGCTGTTATATACAATATCGGCATTGTTCGGATCATAAGCCAGATAACCCGGTCTCGCCTGGACCAGTCCGAAATCGTCCATGTCGTTATATTTAACGGTTTTCCAGTTGTTGCCGCCGTCAAGGCTGTAATAATGCTTATTTTCATAAAGAGCGGCTGCCTCGCTGTACGCCATACGGTCAGGATTAACGGGACTTACCTTAAAGCAGAAGGAAA
>CACZTG010000075.1 GCA_902783995.1 uncultured Ruminococcus sp.
AGTAAAGCGTGCCGCTTGCGGATACATCTGAAGTCACGAACAAATATGTTAAATTTGTTGTCATATTTGCTCCTGTTGCCGTAAATGTATAATCATACTTCTGCCAGCCGCTTCCGAGCGGTTTTTTTGTTTCATTGGCAGTAGTTGAACCCGAACCAATCCATGCCGGACTCGTATTATTTCCATATACATAACGCAAATACAAATTACCCGATAAATTACCCGGATTATAATACCATACACTAAAATGATACTGCTGTCCGTCAACAAGAGTTTCAAGCGGTACAACACCAACGGCGGTCTGCCAGTTTACAGGTGAAGTTACCTGAAGCGAGCCCGTACCGCTGTGACTTACTGATGTGCTTATACTTCTTGTTCCCGCATAGTTAAGGTTATTTTTATTAAATGTACTGAGTATCCCTTCACTGTCACATGCGGCAGTTTCGGCGTCAATAAGTCCGGAGCCGTAATAAAACTCATTTTCGTCAACTTTTCTGAGCTTAATATCGTCAAAATAAATCGTTCCCGATTTAAAGCCGCTTGCTCTTACATAGAAATAATCAAAATTGCTTGATGCATAAGCTGCCGGTACGGTAAAATAGCCGATATACTTTTGCCAGCCGCTTCCCGATGAAAGCTTTCTGGTGATCAAAGACTGAGCTGCGTTTGATTTGCTTCTTACAACAAATTCAAAATTGCTTGAGCCCGCCGCACTGTCAGGGTCGTTATACCACATGCTGAAGCAGTATGTCTCTCCCGCAACAATTTCTTCTTTTTGTCTGAAAGAAAACAGTGCAAGATAGGTGTCTTCTGATGAAGTTATTGCAATCGAACCGTCTCCGCTGTGTTTATATTCGGTGCTGACAGTTCTGACTTTTTTCGGATCAGCAAGACCTGAACCGTCGTTTAACAAAAGATTAACCGAGCTTGTGGCATAGTTGCTCTCACAATCCGATATCTCCGACATAAGCATTGCCTCATACGGGCTTACCATTTCAAATACCATGTCGTCAAAATACATAAATCTTGATTCCGCAGAATCGGAAGTTAAATAGAAATAAGAAAAGTCACTTGACAGCATTGCATTTGTGGGATAGAAAAGAACCTCATATTTATTCCAGCCCGGCCGGATTGACTGATAACCGCTGTTTACAAAATTGCCGCCTGAGGTTGCATAATCATTATTATTGGAAAGAATATAAGTACCCATTCCCGCTCTTGCGCGAAGCTGTAACCTTCCCGTCGGCGTCTCTCTTGAATCCTTATACCAAATGCTGAAACGGTAAAGCGCACCCTCTACAAGAGGAGCACTCGGCGTAAAGCCTGCGTATGACACGTTAGCACTGCTTACAGATACCTTTACAGAGCCTGTACCACTGTGAAATTCTGTCGTGTCAATTTGTCTCGGCTGTGCAAGATCGTTTGCAAAAGCGTCAAGCGCCGCCTGGCTTTCGCATGCCGATACCTCGGGACTTAAAAGGTTTCCGTAAAACGGCTCATCGTCTGCAGATACTGTAGCCGAAATATTAAAGCTGAACGCCATAAGAAAAACAAGGAGCAATGAAAGTTTATTCTTAATGTACTTCATAATAATCCTCCTGAATTTTTATTCTTTAATAGAACCTAACGTAAGTCCCTTTACGAAAAACCTCTGGAAAAACGGGAATACAATTAATATAGGCCCTGCCGCAACAACACACATTGCCATTCTTGCGCTTAATGTCGGAAGTGCTGTTCCGGTTGGCATAATACCAAGCTGCAGTGCAGCTTCACTGTTTAAAAATTCCATATTTCTCAGCACTCGCATAAGCAAAAACTGCAGCTTTAAAATCCTATCGTCCGACATATAAAGGAGCGAATACCACCAATCATTCCAGTACGAAAGGGTGATAAACAGTCCTACTGTCGCAAAAGCGGGAGCTGACATCGGAATAATCATTTTTACAAAAATTGTCAGCTCGTTTGCACCGTCTATCTTTGCCGATTCGATAACCGACGTCGGAATCGACATAAAAAGGCTTTGCAGAACAAATATATTCCATGCGTTTACCATAAGCGGCAGTATTAATGCCCAGATGTTATTCTGCAGATTAAGCCACTTTGAAACAAGAATATAGTTTGCAACCATTCCGCCGTTAAAAAGCATAGTAAAGAAAATCAAAAATGTCAGCTGTTTTCTGAACTTATAATCTCTTCTCGAAATTACATACGCATATGTAGAACATATCCAGAGACCTAAAATCGTACCTACA
>CACZTG010000076.1 GCA_902783995.1 uncultured Ruminococcus sp.
AAAAGCGTTTTCATGTACCTGTCTTGATGAAACCGGTACTGACCGCACCGTTATTATGGGCTGCTACGGCATTGGAGTAAACCGCTGTATTGCGGCAATAATAGAACAACATTCCGATGAAAACGGCATTATCTGGCCCGTAAGTGTTGCTCCGTATAAGGTTATTGTTGTTCCCGTAAACACCGAAAATGAAGTTCAGAAAGAGCTTGCCGATAAAATTTACGAAACCCTTAAAAGCAAGGGCATTGAGGTTCTCATTGATGACCGTAACGAGCGTCCCGGCGTGAAATTTAAAGACGCCGACCTTATCGGTATTCCGATAAGAATTACCGTCGGTAAAAAAGCCGGCGAAGGAATTGTCGAATATAAGCTCAGGAGCGAAAGCGCTTCCTCCGATATGACGGCAAATGACGCTGTACAGGCGGCGCTTGACCTTATAAACAGTAAAATTTGAAATATATAAACAGCGGACGGCAATCTGCCGCCCGGAATGCTGACAAACTCGGTCTGACGCAAGCAATTTTATTGTTTTTAAATTTTTATATTTGTTTTATATCAGTGGCGCGGTTTTATTGAAAACCGCGCCACTGATTGCATTCTGTCCTTTAGCCTCTGCTCGGATTATTCGTTTTTCGGTTCAAGAGCTTTAGCGATTGCCTCGTTTATCTCTTTAAAAAACTCGTTTTTACGGCCTCTGAGTATTTCCTTAAAGCCTTCCGCGGTTTCTTTTGTTCCCGCTCTGAACGATACACTGAGAAGCTCGTCGTCCGTTTCGTTATAGGTCACTTTGACGCTGTAATCCGCGTCGTTTTGCGGCACAATTTCACAAACAAACTCGTTTGACCTGTCGATTTTACGCTTTTCGCGCCTTATATAGCCTATAATATCGCACCTAAGCTGATAAGCAAGCCTTTTGTGCATACTGTCAATCAGTTCCTTGCCGCTTACGCAAAGCTGATGAAGCTCGTGCCCTTTATCATCAACATATGTGTTTATATACCCCGTATCTTCAAGCTTCGCAATACCGCTTCTGTAATCGAAATAATTAACGTCTATATCCTCAACCATAAGCGTGGAAAGCACCGCTTCGGGCGTATCGCGCTTATAGGCGTCAATTATATATAAAATTGTCAGCATTATTGTTACAGGTCTTTTAACAACCGGTTTCATAAAACGACCTCACTTACTATTATAATTAAACCGACATATACATAAAAACTACTCTGCCTTTAATGTCAATTTCGTCTTCCGTCAAATCAAACGACAATGGCAAAAAACTGCTCTCGTCGGAATCGGGCTGAAACGATGCTATACCTCCGTCAAGCATATACAGCTTTCTTAAATAGTTATTGCCCTCATTGTCAACGGCAAGAACAATATCTCCCGTTGACGGCAATGACTGTTTTTTTATAATAGCAATGTCACCTTTTTTTATATTTGACCTCGACATTGAATTATCCTGTACAATAAACCCGAAAAAATCTCCTGATTTAAGGTTTATTGCGGGCATCATCATTCTGTCTATTTCATTGCCCGGCTCAAGCGGATTTTCGCCATATATAACCTTATCATGTATGGGAATATATCTGCTCCCCGCCATATTTTCCGCTGCTTTGTTTTCGGGAGAGTATCCGAAAAAAGCGTTAAGGTCATCAACGCACAGCACCCTCGCTATTTCAAGAGCTTTCGGTATGTCGGGTATGCTGACCGACTGTTCATAGTTTGAAATACTGCTCTTTTGCACGTTTATTGCCTCAGCAAGCTCTGCTTGTGTGACATTTCTTTCTTTTCTTACTTTTTTCAAATTTGCGGCAAAAATTCTCGCATTAGGTGTTTTTTCGTGCATTTTTTTCACCTCCGAAACGCCCGAATATTTTTATATTAATATTTTATCATATTTTTTCCCTTTTTTCAAGTATAATATTACACATATAATTCACAATTTATTTAAGCTCTATTATAGTCACACCGCTGTCGCCCTCACCATAACTTCCGAGACGGTATGACTTTACAAATTTATTGTTTTTTAGATAAGCGTGTATTCCGCTTCGCAAAGCGCCCGTACCCTTCCCGTGGATAACCGATATTGTTTTGAGCGACGCCATAACGGCATCATCAATAAATTTGTCAAGCATTACTGTTCCCTCGTCAACCATCATGCCCCTTATATCAAGCTCCGTTACAGCAGTCATACTTTTGCTCCGCACATCTCTTGTTCTTTGATTCCTTACAGGCTTTAAAGAAGCTTCCGTTTCGTTTACGCGCCTTAAATCCTTTACATTTGCTTTAACCTTCATAATTCCGACCTGAATTACAGCCTCGCCCGAAGCGTTCGGAAGGCTTACAACCGTTCCGCTTTCGCTCATTGAAATTATCTCAACCGTTTCGCCGAGCCTGATATTTTTAAGCGGCTTATTTTCGCCAAGCCTGTCACGGCGTTTCCCGAGCTTTTTGTCATAGCTCTCGCCCGCTTCACGAAGCTTACGGCGGACATTTTCCATTTCTTTCGCTCTGCCGGCGCTTGCCGACTCTTTCGCAATTTTTTCCGCTTCTTTTAAAATCGCGCTCATATCGTCTTTTGCCGACTGAACAATCCTTGCGGCTTCGGCTCTTGCCTCATCAAGAAGCCGCCTGTTTTTATCCTTTATTTCCCTGTTTGTTTCGTTTGCGCTCCGAAGCTCGTTTTTAAGCTCGTTTCTTGTTTTTTCCGCTTCTTCAAGCGCAGCCGCTGTCGCTTCCCGTTTTGACTGAAGCTCCGCGATAACATCTTCAAACCTAACAGATTCTGCCGTCAGCCTTGCCGATGCGCCGTCAATAATTGTATCCGGAAGCCCCAGTCGTTTTGAAATAGCGAAAGCGTTGCTTTTGCCGGGCAAGCCTATAAGCAGTCTGTATGTCGGGCAAAGCGTTTCAACATCAAACTCACACGATGCGTTTTCGACATCATCTGTCGATATGGCATACAGCTTAAGCTCGCTGTAATGCGTTGTGGCAACCGCTTCAGCGCCGAATTTTTTTACATATTCCAAAATTTCAATTGCAAGCGCTGCGCCCTCCTCAGGGTCCGTTCCCGCGCCAAGCTCGTCAAAAAGAACAAGAGTGTTTTTTGACACCTTCCTCAAAATATCACAAATGTTTACCATATGCGCCGAAAAAGTGCTCAGGCTCTGCTCTATACTCTGCTCGTCACCAATATCCGCAAAAACATCGTCCCAGACAGGCATACAGCTGCCCGGTTTCGCCGGCACAAACAACCCGCATTGAGTCATAACGGAAAACAGACCGAGAGTCTTGAGCGTTACGGTTTTTCCGCCCGTATTTGGCCCCGTAATAATAAGCGTGTGAAAATCTTTTCCGAGGTAAATGTTTATCGGCACAACCTTTTTAGAATCAATCAGCGGATGCCTGCCCTCTTTTATATTAACATAACCTTTGCGGTTAAGCTGCGGCGCGTGACATCTGTAATCCACACAAAAAGACGCCTTTGCGAACAGCATATCTGTTTCTTTTATAACCTTCTGATTTTCTTGTATTTCTATTGCGTATTCCGCAACCCTCTTTGAAAAAGCCGCAAGGATTTTTTCTGTTTCATCTTTTTCCGCAGCGGTAAGCTCACGCAGACGGTTGTTTTCCTCAACCACTGCCATAGGCTCTATAAAAACCGTTGCCCCCGTTGCCGAGGAATCGTGAAGTATGCCGGGCACAGCCCCTTTACTTTCCGCCTTTACGGGTAAAACATATCTGTCACCGCGCATGGTTACAATCGGCTCTCTTAAATGCTTTATATAGCGTTCCGAATGAAGCATATCGTTTAAAATATCTTTTATTTTTGAGTGAATACCGCGCATTTTTCTTCTTATCGCGGCAAGCTCCGGGGAAGCGTCGTCGGCAATTTCCTCATCACTGATAATCGCGTCCGTAATATCTCTGCGCAGGTCTTTTATAACGGTAATCCTGCTGCCGAGAGAATTTATTGTTTCAAGCTCGTCTTCTGTTTCAAAATAGCTCTTGACGGCTTCCGAAATACGCAGTACTCCCGCAACCGCAAGCAGCTCTCCCGCGCCGAGTATGCCGTCCGCCTCACACCTTCTGATACTTGCCGTGATGTCCGAAACAACGGATAACGGCGGCATAGCTCTCCTCGCGAGCATAGCTGTCGCGTCAAGCATTTGTTTTTGCCAAAGCGCCACCTCCGTAAAATCCGAAGAAGGCTTCATTTCCTTAATGCTGTCTTTAGCGGCGTCCGTAACGGCGCGTGAGGCAATAAGAGAAAGAATTTTATCAAATTCGAGTATTGAAAGTAATTTATCTGTCATATTAAGTTTCCTTGTGTTATACTATATATTTCTAATATATTATATACCACTTTCACAAAAAAATCAAGCAAAAATCGGAACAAGCCCCATGTCTGTTCCGATTTAACATATTCGTCCGGAATTTCCTTTCAGAACAACTGTCCCGGCAATTTCAGCTTTTGCTTTTTGGGGAAGTTTTTGTCAAATTTTTCAACGTCCGAATCGCTTACATAATATCCGGAAGGCGTTAAATATACTCCCGTAACGCCGTCAAGATACCTCGGAATCAGCTCTCTGCAGAGGAAAAAGGACGAATCCGCTCCCTCCGGCAAATCATGATACCTTATACCGAATTTCCGGGCGTAATCAAAACCGCTTTTGCCGTAAAAATCAATATTTCCTTCAAACAAAACGGCTCCAAACCCAATATTTTCCGCTTTTTCCAAAGAATAGTCAAGCAGTTTTTTTCCATATCCTTTTCTTTTTAATTCCGGTGTAATGCAAATCGGTCCCATTGTCAGAACGGGTACGTCCACGCCGTTATCAGCTTTAATAACGGTTTTCATAAACATATTCTGCCCGATAATTTTACCGTCCTTTTCCATTACAAAATCAAGCTCTTTTATAAAAGCGTTATCGTTTCTCAGCGTATGAATAACGTAATGCTCGCTGCAACCCGGACGGTAAACGTTCCAAAAGCTCTCTCTTATGAGGCTTTCAACCTCACGGTAATCCTCTTCTTTTTCCAAACGAATTACTATATCATCTCTGTTCATTATATTTCCCTTCTATCCACGCATCTAAAAAACTCAACTGCTCCTCTGTATGAAACCAATGCTCGCCGCCTTTCATAACGGTAATATTCGCGTTATGCCTTTCCGCGAATTCCGTGACCGTTTCAAAAGACGTCATATTATCCTCACTTCCGTACAGAATTTCGGTCGGCACATTCCATTTTATCGGGCGATTTCTGACATAACACAGGAAGTCCCACGATAAATCCTCGCCAAATTCCGTGTGAACAACGCCTTTTGTTTCAAGCTCATCTTCAGTCACATTCGACCACGCCATCATATTTTTAATCAGCTTTTCCATATCCGCAACCGGTGAAATAAAAAACGCTCTGTCTATCATATCATCAACGCCCGCGCTCATACAGAAAAATGCTCCGATGCTGTTGGCGATAACGGTAATATATCTGTATTTTCCGCGCAGCGGCTCAAAAAACTTCGGAAACTCCTCTTTTGCTTCCCACGGTGTTTTTGCCGCGTAATCAAGCCCTATAACCTCATAACCTTTCAAAAGAGGCTTATAATGCTCCGCTTCGTCTTTTGTTCCGCCTTTTCCGTGTATATAAACCGCAAGCTTTTCCATAAGCAACTACCTTTTCATTATTTTTCCACAGCAAGAATTACTCTTATTCTGCCGCCCGCGTTTTCCGCTTTATCGTAATAAGCCGTTATGCGGTATGCGGAGCTGTTTTCCACAAGGTCGTTAATCGGCATAACAGTGTAGCTTGTAAGGTTTTTGCTCCTTGTGTAAACTACGGCACTGTCGCTTATAAGATAATCCTTTCCGCCCGCAGTAACCGACGCTGCCGTTATCTCGCTCACGCTGTCCTTGAGTGATAAAAGCGAACTCATTGCCGTAAGCGCGCCTGCCGAAACCGCGCCGCCTTTAAATATAAACTTTGCGGGTGTGCCGGAAGATACCGCTGTAAAACCGCCTGTTACTGTAAACAAATTACCGCCAACATCAACCATGTAGGTTTTGTTTGTTTTATCGGCTTTTTGCACATAACCGTATTCATAAAGGTCTCCCGTAACATCGAGAAGTATAAGGTTGTTTATCTCTCCCGATGTATCTTTTGTGTAGTACAGCACGCTGTCATTATTGATTTTTACACCGTCAAGACGTTTTAAATATATTTTTTTGTACAAACTCGTGTCCCCTCCGCTTACGGAGCTTACATCAAGAATATTCGCGTTTTGAGATACGCGGCTCGTACCTATTGTCCCGGCAGCCGCGTCAACCGTTCCCGATACGCCGCTTGCGCTTCCTGCCGATTTAATAGCTGCTTTACCGTTTTTAAAATCTATGCGAACAACTCTGTTGACATAATTCGAGCTGTTTACCGATGTCGGATATTCGTTTACACGTCCGTCGGGCGTTACAAGCTCAATATAATAGCTGCTGTATGAATTTGAATTTGAATCGGTAAAGTTTTTCTTTCCGCTGCCTATTATATATCCGCATACACTGCTGTCCGCGCTTTGACCTGCGGGGACGGCGCCTGCCACTCTGCCGTCCTTGCCGAGAAGAAGCGTTACGGAATCTCCGTAATTTAAGCTACCCGCCGAAGAAAGAGCGTTAAATGCCGCCGCTCCTTCAATTTCGTATGTTACACCGGAAACGGTAACCGTGCTTGGCATATCCTTATTCGGAGAAGCGCTTTCGTAAATTCCCGTTTTGGGGTTTGAATAAACGAACATCATTTTAAGCTCCGAAGTATAATAAGCAACGTCGTTTGCTTTAAGCTCCGACGACGACGCCTTTACGCCGCTTCTTATGATTGTTACACCGTCAAGGCTGCTGCAGTACGGCAAGTACCACGCTCCTCCGCCGACTATCATCGGTCCCTGAAGCGTTGAGCCTTCCGTTATGCTTATATATTCTATGTTTCCTTTAACGTCCTTCATAAGAGTTACAACCGAGCCCATATTAAGCTTCTGCTTTGCCGCAGCAAAGGTCGTTACCGTCGCTCCCACATACGCTGTCGTGGCGGAGGGTACGGTAACTTGTGTAAGCCCGCCGCCCTCATAGCCGATTATAACGTCATTGAGCGTTGAATAAACAACCATTTTCTCGGTGTTTCCGCTGCCTGTCGGAATAAATGATATAATCTCATCACCGTTACGTATAAGCGTGTCGCCTCTTGAACCGATAAAATCACGATTTATACCGTCCGCAAGCTTAAACGTACCGGCGGTTGTGAAAACTTTACCTTCGGGAACGGTCGCGTCCTCATTTTTTGTCGCGATTAAAATTACCCCTTCCTTTATTTCGCAATCTATAACGCCCGCGTATTTTTGCGCGCTGCCTTTGAGCTTTGTATCAAGAAGATTGTTAAGCAGTATAACGCACGCGCCCCTTGTAAGCGGCGAATCAAAACCTCCCGCTATATCCTTGGTAAGACCGAGGTTTTCCGCCGTACCCATTTGTCCGTAAGGCCATGCTGCCCCAAAATCGCTGTTTGTATAGCCGAGAAGCTTAAGCGCTACGGTGACCGCTTCGGCATACGTAACATAGTTTTGCGGACGAAAGGTTGAATCGGTATATCCCGAAACATAGCCGTTTGAAACCGCAAGACGCACATAAGGAGCCGCCCAGTGTGTATATGGAACATCCGAAAACGGCGAAACGCTGAGTGCCGATGAAGCAGCGTTTCTCACCGCAGACATTGCCGTTATCATTTTTGTGTATTCGGCTCTTGTTACAAGGTCGTTAAGTCTGAGATTTCCGTCCGGGTCGCCCTGCATTACACCGAGAGCCTTTAAAACACCTGTCTGCTCCGCAAGCGTATAAGCGCCGTCCGCAGAGACCGATGTGCAAAAAATTCCAATCAGCAAAGCTGCGGACAGCATAACCGCCAATATTTTTTTCTTCATAATAAAAATCATACCTTTCGTTTAAAAACTTATGTAATCAATCATATCTTAAAGCCTCTATCGGATTAAGCCTTGCCGCTTTCTTTGCGGGGAAATATCCGAAAATTATTCCGATTAAAACCGAGAAGGAGAAGGAAATCGCTATTGCCGTAAAGGATATTTTTGATGCGACTCCGAACAACGTGACGGCAAAAGATGCCGCCACTCCGAGCACAATTCCGAGAACACCTCCGAGCGCGCCCGTTGTAATTGCTTCAACAACAAACTGGCTCATTATATCCCACGGGGTCGCGCCGAGTGATTTTCTTATGCCTATCTCTCTTGTTCGTTCCGTAACCGAAACAAGCATAATGTTCATAATGCCTATGCCGCCTACAAGAAGCGATATGCCCGCAATGCCCGCAAGCGCCGTTGACATCATACTTGTGATTTCATTTATCTGGTCAATCATTTCCGACATTGCCATAACGGTATAAGCGTTTTCGTTTTGAAAAACCTTATAAAGCTCCGTCTTGATTTTTGAAACTGCCTGTTCGCTGTGGTCGGTATCGGTTGCCGAAAAATAATACATTGATACTCTGCCGTTCCAGGACATTTTCTGAGCAATTGTATAAGGCAAATAAATTACATCGTCCGCCGAGCCGGACTCGCTGCTCGCTTTTTCCTCCAAAACGCCGATAACCTCAAATTTTTTGCCGTTTATTTTTATGCTTTCACCTACGGCGCTTTGCCCGTCAAAAAGCTCTTT
>CACZTG010000077.1 GCA_902783995.1 uncultured Ruminococcus sp.
AAAAACTATCTTATACATATATAATATCATAACTTTTGTGCTATTGCAATAGTTTTTTTAATATTTTTTATTATTTTTATGTTACAAGTTTTTTAAAAGAAAAACTCCTTCGTGAAAACGAAAGAGCTTTTGTGTATTATTTAAGAAAATTAAAGCTTTTGATAATTGCCGGTTCTTTTGCTTTACCGGAGCAAACCTGGAAGAAGCATATTATTTTTATAATTTCGAGAATACCGATAAAAATGCCGCCTACAATCGGAACAATAACAGTCCATACAAGGAGAAGACTGACTAACCCGGTTAAAACTTCAACAACGGTAAATTTAAGCGCCTGACGCAGATGAAATTTTGTGTACGCGGATGAGCTGCTTGCAAGGAGCGCGATAATAACGCCCATAACTCCAAGCAAATAAACAAGCATTGCGAAAACCTTGTTTTCGGAAATATCCTTCGCATCAAATTCCGCCGTATGGTCAAACGGGTCATACTGCGCGTACATTTGCTGCGGATTTTGATATCCCTGCACCGGAGGCGCCGAAAAATTAAAACCGCAGGTTCCGCAAAAAGCAGCGTTATCTTCAAGCTGCGAGTTACATTTAGGACAATTTTTCATACTTGTTACCTCACTTTAAATATAAATTATATTTACATTTTATCACAATTTTTTTTACAAGTCAATAAAAAAGACAGTTCTTACTTTAAAAAAATATAAAAAGGTATATTTTTCAATACACCTTTTTATGAGTAAAAGATTATTCTGCTTTTGTTTCTGTGCCTTTATCTTCTGTTTTATCCTCATTTTTTTCTTCGGTTTTATTCTCGCTGTCAGCTTTTTCTTCCGTTTCGCCTTCGGATTTTTCATCGGAAGCTTTTTCGCCGTCCGCTTTGGTATCGGCAGCAGTATCTTCGGTTTCGACTTTTTGAGTTTGTTCTTCAGCGACTTTTTTTGACTCCGCATTCTGAACGGCAATCATACCGTAAGACAAGAAAAGCGAAGAAATAAGAAAAATAATCGCGCAAACTGTTGTAATAACAGCAAAAGTAGCGTCAAGTGTCCTTCCTTTGTTTTTACCGAAAAAAGTTTCCGAAGCTCCGCCCACAACACCGGACAAGCCTTCTTTTTTAGCCGACTGCATAAGTACGGAAGCAATAAGCACAACAGATACAATAATTTGAATAATACCGACAACTGTATTAACAATGCTCCAATTCATTTAAAAATCACTCCTAATTTTTTCTTAAACTAAATCATACCACAACAGTATATCACAATTTCAAATAAAAATCAAGCCTTTTTGGTAATTTTTATAAAATTGTTGTTTTTGTTATTTTATTATTCTGACTTTAAGAACACCCTCGATATCTGCAATCGCTTGTATATCGTTATCTTTTACGGTTCCGGAAGCGTCAATAATGGTATAGGCGTAATCTTTTTTTGACTTATTTATCATATTTTCAATATTAATTCCGTGACCGGAAATAATTGATGAAATCTGTGAAAGCATTGACTGTTTGTTAAGGTGTGCAATTGTTATACGAAGGTTTCCGCTTCTCGGCATTGAGCATGACGGATAATTTACAGAATTGTTAATATTTCCGTTTTCAAGGTAATCAACAAGCTCTTTTCCCGCCATTGTCGCGCAGTTGTCCTCTGATTCGGGAGTTGACGCTCCAAGATGAGGAATTGCGACTACATTTTTAACTCCGATAATCTCATCATTCGGGAAGTCCGTCACATACGACGCAACCTTTCCGCTTTCAAGTGCTTCAATAAGCGCCTTTGTGTCAACAAGCTCACCTCTTGCGAAGTTAAGAATTCTGATTCCTTCATTCGCGTTCTCAAGAAGCTCCGCATTTACAAGGCCTTTTGTATTATCATTAAGCGGAAGATGAAGCGTTATATAATCGCTTACAGCAAAAATTCTGTTAATGTCATTGGATTTTTTTATACTTGTATTTATTGCCCAAGCCGCTTCAACCGAAAGGAACGGGTCGTATCCTATAACCTTCATACCAAGAGCCTCGGCAGCGTTCGCAACCTGAACGCCTATTGCTCCGAGACCGATTACGCCAAGGGTTTTACCTTTTATTTCCGGACCGGCAAAGGCTGATTTGCCTTTTTCGACCATAGGACCAACGTTATCGCCATTGCCTTTAAGCGTTTTTGCCCAATCGACAGCATCGGTTATTTTTCTTGAGGCAAGAAGAAGACCGGCTATTGTAAGCTCTTTTACGGCATTTGCGTTTGCACCCGGAGTATTGAACACAACAATACCTTTTTTAGCATATTCATCAACCGGTATATTATTTGTACCGGCGCCCGCTCTCGCGACAGCTTTGAGGTTATCACCGATTTCCATATCATGCATTTTAAAGCTGCGAAGAATAATACCGTCGGGATTTTCAACCGTATCGGATATTTCATACTTTTCATCAAAATTATCAAGACCGCATTTCGCAATCTTATTTAAAGTCTGAATTTTAAACATTTTTGCTCTCATTCCTTTTTATTTATTTTTAGCTTCAAATTCTTTCATAAACTCAACAAGCTTAACAACACCTTCACGAGGCATAGCGTTATATATACTTGCTCTCATACCGCCTACGGTACGGTGTCCTTTAATATTTACAAAGCCGTTTTCGGTAGCTTCCGCGATAAATTTGGCGTTAAGCTCATCGGTCGGGCAAACAAACGGAACATTCATCATTGAACGGTCTTCTTTTACAACTGTTCCGCGGAACATATCGCTGCTGTCAAGAAAATCGTAAAGAATTGCCGCTTTTTCTTCATTTCTTGCCTGCATAGCCTTTACGCCGCCAAGCTCTTTAAGCCATTCAAGCACAAGCTTCATAATATAAATACAATATGCGGGCGGAGTATTATACATTGAGCGGTCTTTAATATGTGTTTCGTAGTTAAGCATAACGGGTGTGAAATCCATAGCGTTACCTACAAGGTCTTTTTTAACAATTACAACCGTCACGCCCGCGGGAGCAATGTTTTTCTGCGCACCCGCGTAAAGAAGCCCGAATTTTGAAACGTCAATTTCCTGTGATAAAACATCGGAGGAGATATCGGCAACAAGAGGAACATTGCCCGTATCCGGCAAAACAGTATAGCGTGTTCCGTAAATAGTGTTGTTGTGTGTAATATGAACATAGTCCGCTTCGGGGTCAAACATTGATTTGTCAAGTTTTGGAATATATGTAAAAACAGTATCTTCACTTGAAGCGACTTTTCTTGTACTGCCGTATCTTGACGCCTCGGCAAAAGCTTTTTTCGACCACTGACCGGTAATAACAAAATCAGCCTTGTTATTTTTATTCATTAGATTAAGCGGAACCATTGAAAACTGAGTTGAAGCACCGCCCTGAAGGAAAAACACATAATAATCGTCCGGAATATTCATAAGCTCACGAATAAGGTCCTCCGCACCGTAAATTATGCTTTCAAAAATCTTTGAACGATGACTCATTTCCATAACGGACATTCCGCAGCCCTCATAGGACATCATCTGGTCTGCTGCTTTTTTTAAAACCGGCTCCGGCAGCATAGACGGACCGGCGGAAAAGTTATAAACTCTGTTCATGTTAAATCCTCCATTTTATAATTATTTCTTTTTATTATATAAACAATAATCTTACTTTATTATACCACTCTTTGGCAGGTTCGTCAAGAGAATAACAAACTTTTTTTAATTTTTTTATGTAAATTTTAAGCGCGGCAAAAAATGATTTTTTGTAAAAAAATATTTTTTGATAAAAATATAATGGTAATTCTGCACAAAAAATGTTTTTCAGATTTTGTCATTTTAAAGCCGATTAGAAAAAATAAGCTGTTTTTAAAAAAAATATTGACGAATTTCTAAATTTGTGCTATACTATATTCATAGTTTATTTTGCTGTCGAGGCGGGGGTCTTAGCGTTGGTGCAGGGTTCTCGTCTTATTTTTTAAAAATATATACACTTTTTCGGTAAAGTCAATTTCTTTTTGATAAATAAAATATACAAAAATATATCTAAAAAATATTGACATAAATTTAAAAAAGGTGTATAATAATTTTAAATATTTTATTGGGGTTTTACCCTTTTAAAACAAGAAAGGATGACTTATAAGATGGATAATGAAAAAAACACTCTTGATGAAATCAAGGAACAAGCCGAAGATGCGGCGGAGAACGCTGCGGAAGCTTTAGACAATGCAGCCGAAAGCGCAAATGACGCTGTTGAAAATTTTGAGGAAGCTGCAAAAAGCGCTGCGGAAGATGTAACGGAGTTTGCCGAAGAAGCTTATGAAGATGTAAGTAAACAGGTTGATGAAATCACTTCGGAAGCAAAGCCTATGTCGGCAGGAAAAATAATCGCGGTTTCATCTGTGATTGCGACTATTGCTTCAATTGTTATAATGCTTCTCGGAAGCTTATGCCTTAATTTTGTTTCCGGTATTGTTACCGCAAATCAGATTAAAGGTACATGGAGCTATAACCTCGGAAGTTATTACGGTGATACCGTTATATATGTAATGCTTGACGGAAACAAGATGACCCTTGCGTCTTCCGACGGTAATGAATATTTTTCTTCCGATTATAAGATGAACGGCAAAAACACTTTAAAGCTTTCAACCGATGAAGAAACAAAGGAAAAGCTTAACGGTTTGATTTCCGGCAATTCTCTTGATGTAAATTATGACAAGGCTTCCGATTCAATAACCTTCAATCCTTCAATCGGCGGTATATCCACATGGAACGCCGTAAAAGATGAAAAGGAAATTGCTGACCTTAAAGAAGCTATGGAAAAGTACAAAAAAGATGCAGAAAACAAAAAAGACGAAGCGGATAATGCCGCTGCAAATGACACAGAAAAGACTGCGGAGGATAATGCGGAAGAAGCTCCTTCCGATGAAGCTCCCGCGGAAAAAGCGGAATAATATCGGTAAAATGATACAAAAGAGGCGAAACCAACTTTCGCCTCTTTTTGTATATCATAATCTGTATCGCAGGGCTTCGTAAATAAGTATTCCGCACGCAACAGAAACATTAAGCGATTCTGTCGGTCCCGGCATAGGAATATTAACAAGAAAATCACACTTTTCTTTTATCAGCCTCGAAATACCCTCTCCCTCATTACCGACGACAATTCCTATCGGTCCGGAGAAATCTGCTTCAAATACATTTTTTTCGCCATGCATATCGCCGCCTGTTATCCAAAGACCTTCTTTTTTTAAATCATCAATTGCGGCGGCAAGATTTGATACTCTCGAAATTAAAAGATGTTCCGCCGCTCCGCTCGCGACCTTTGCAGCTGTACCGTTTATGGGACAGCAACGGCGTTTAGATATAATTATCCCGTGACAGCCCGCACTGCAAGCGGTACGCATTATTGCCCCGAGATTATGAGGGTCCGTTATCCCGTCAAGTATTATAACAAACGGCGCTTCTCCCCTGCTTTTCGCTAAGGCTAAAATATCACTTATATCCGCGTACCGTACCTCGGAAATAACTGCCGCTATTCCCTGATGGTTCGCTTTATCCGTCATTTTGTCAAGCTTTTGCTTTTCAGCCGTTATCACAGGAATATGCCTTCTCTTTGCTTCGGCAATAAGGTCGGCGCTGCGTCCCGAATCCTTAACGGCAATAATCCTGTCAATTTCCCGTTCGCCTGCCAAAAGCTCTTTTACAGCGTTTCTTCCGAAAACTATATTATCATCCATTTTTTCAAATCCTTTTTTTCTTTTGGATATATTTTATCATATTTTAACAAAAATTGCAATAAAAATATTAATTAAATAGCAACAAAAGAGTTTATTCAAGCTTTGCGATATCGTATTTATTTCCGAGATAAGCCCAGTTTTGCGAAAACGGATTAATAAGATTCCAATATCCCGGCCCGCGAAGATTAAATTCATCGACAAGCTCCAGCTTTGCGGATATGCTCCTGACATCTTCAAACCAGACAACGTGCTCGCTTCCGTCACGCGCGTTATATTCAAAATAAGGCGTTTCTGTGCGCTCATCAAATTTGATTTCCGCGCCATTTTCCGCCGCAATTCTAACAGCGGTTTCGTTTCCTATTCCGACTGCCCGCGTTACTCCTCTTTGATAAGGCAATCTCCAGTCATAACCGTAATTCGGCACACCCATATATATCTTACTGTTTTCAATTTCACTTACCGCATACTGTACAACGCGCCTTACCTCGTTTATCGGCGCAACCGCCATCGGAGGTCCGTAGGTATAGCCCCATTCATAGGTCATTATAAGAACGGTATTTGCGGCGGCACCGAGAGCGGCATAGTCATGACCCTCATAAAGTGAGCCGCTTTGCTCTCCCGACACCTTTGGTGCAAGGTCAACGTTTACCGTAAAGCCTTCGGCGTTAAGCTGCTTTGTCACATTTCTGACAAATTCCGAAAAAGCGTCCCTGTCCCCGGCGTCTATGTATTCAAAATCTATATCAAGACCGAGATACCCTTTTTCACGCATATTTTCAAGAATATTGTTTATAACTTTATCCTGCAGAGAACGGTTGTTAAATATCAGGCTCGACGCAGTATTATCAAAATTACCGCTTTCAGTAAGCGAAGTTATGAGCATTATCGGCGCGGCTTTGTTTGAATATATAAGGTCAACAAGTCTCCTGTCCGTTACCTCAATAAGCTCACCCTCCGCAGTAAATCCGTACCCGAAAACGGCGCACGAGGATATATACGGAAGCGCTTTTTTCAGCACGCTGTCCGTCGTATCGGTGTAGGTAAACCCATAAACATTTGTTACGGTTGTACCCTCATCGCGGTAGCTTATAACAAGCTGTTCACCCGTATAAATTATACCGTTTAAAATCATTGACGGGTTTCTTTGCATAAGCTGCATTTCCGTAATACCGTAAAGCGCCGCAATGGAGGACGGAGTTTCGCCCTGTCTTACGGTGTGCACAGTATCGGGCACAAGAATAATAAGTGCCTGCCCCACCACCAAATACGGCTGATTGTTAAGACCGTTATCGGTAATAATTCTCTGGGGCGACACGCCGTAAAGCCTTGCTATGCTCCCGACCGTTTCGTTTGGTTTTACAATATGAATAATCATAAAAATATCTCCTTCCTGT